>NZ_DKJX01000068.1:0-21913 GCF_002454935.1 Massilia sp. UBA6681 | reverse complement strand
CGCGCGTGGGCGCCCTGCCGGCCTGGGCCGCCCTGTGCGCCTTCGTGCTGCCCGGACTGCTGCTCCTGCCGGTCAAGCTGCTCGCCCTGCTCGCCATCGCCCACGGCCATGCGCTGGCCGGCCTGGCCGGCTTCGTGGCCGCCAAGCTGGGGGGCGCCGTGGTGGTGGCGCGCATCTACGTGCTGACCCTGCCTACCCTGCTCACCCTCGCCTGGTTCGCGCGCTGGCATGGCGGCTTCCTGCGGCTCAAGGACCGCCTGCTGGCGGCCCTGCGCGCCAGCGGCTTCTGGCGCCGGGTGCGCGCGGCCATGGCGGATGCGCGGCGCCGCCTGCGCCGGCTGCTGCGCCATGCCGGGCGCCAGCCCAGCCACTTGGTGCGCGTGCTGCGCCGCCTCAAGACCCGCGTCAGGTCACGCTTCCAGGCGCGCGAACAGGCGCGCCGCCAAGACAAGACAGAGACCGAACTTCCATGAGTCCCATCCTTGCCCTGGCCGCCGAAATGCAGGCGGCCGCTTCCGAAATCTATTTGCTCGACGCCGTCACCCTGCGGGTAATCGACGCCAACCAGGCCGCGCGCCTGAATCTGGGCATGGACGCGGCCACGCTGCAGGCGATGGACGCCTACGCCCTGGCGCCCGGCCTCGACCGCGCCGCGCTGGGCGAGCTGCTGGCCGGGCTGGGCGAGGAAGTCGGCGCCCAGGTCAGCCTGCGCACCCGCTTGCGGCGTCTCGACGGCAGCAGCTATCCGGTGCGGCTGTGTTTCCTGCGCATCGTGCGCGACGGCCGCTCGCTGCTGCTGGCGATTGCCGACGACCTCAGCCTGGAGCAGGCGTCCGCGCAGGCGCTGGCCCAGTCGCAGGCGCGCTTCGACGCCATCGTGCGCAATACCCCGGGACTGGTGTTCCAGTTCGTGCTGCACCCGGACGGGCGCCAGGTTTTCCCCTGGCTGAGCGAGGGCTGCGCCGCCCTGCTCGGCCTGTCCGTGTTGGAACTGCAGCACGACGCCAGCCTGTTCGAGCGCCTGATCCTGCCTGAAGACCGCAAGGGCTGGCTGGAATCGATGGCGGCCTCGCGCGCCGCCATGAGCGCCTGGAACTGGGAAGGCCGGATCTGGATCGACGCCTGGAAGGACGTCAAGTGGATCAACCTGCGCGCCACTCCGCATCCCGTCGACGGCGGCGCGGTGCAGTGGGACGGCATCATGACCAACATCAGCGCCAGCAAGGAGGAACAGGAAGCAAGCATGCGTTCGCGCGCCCGGCTGGCCGAACTGACCGACCACATCGAGCAGGTCAAGGAACAGGAACGGGCGCGCATCGCGCGCGAGATCCACGACGACCTCGGCGGCAACCTCACGGCCATCAAGATGGCGCTGGCCATGCTGGCCGCGCGCCTGCCCGACAACCAGCCGGCCCTGCTGGAAAAGGCCAACTACCTCGACGACCTGGTCGACCGCACGATCGAGGCGGTGCACCGCATCTCGCTCGACCTGCGTCCCACCATGCTCGACCTCGGCATCGTGGCCGCGCTGGAGTGGCAGGCGCGCGAATTCGAGAAGCAGATGGGCATCGCCTGCGCCTTCCGCTGCCCCCTGGACGAGGGAGAGGAACTCCTGCTCGACGACGACCACGCCACCGCCCTGTTCCGCATCTTCCAGGAAGCGCTGACCAACATCGCCAAGCATGCCCACGCGACCCGGGTGACGGTGACGCTGCGGCCGCAGCGCGCCCACCTGACCCTCACGATCTGCGACAACGGACGCGGCATCCACCCGGGCGACCGCCTCAAGCCGCATTCCTTCGGCCTGCACAGCATGAGCGAGCGCGCCAAGGCTTTCGGGGGAACGCTGAGCTTGTCGTCCGCGCCCGGAGGTGGCACGATGGTGACTATCAAGACCAGGCTGGCAACAGATAAATGAGTGACAAGGCAACAATCCGGGTATTCATCGCCGACGACCATGCGATCGTGCGCGAGGGCCTGAAGCAGATCCTGGCCGAGCAGCGCGACATCATCGTCGCCGGCGAGGCCGAAACCGGGCTCGATGCCGTCAAGCTGGTCGGCAAGGCGCGGCCGCACGTGATGCTGCTCGACATCTCCCTGCCCGACCGCAACGGCATCGACGTGCTCAAGCAGATCAAGAAGGACCGGCCCGAGCTGGCGGTGCTGATGCTGTCGATGCACCGCGAAGACCAGTACGCGATCCGCTCGCTCAAGGCCGGCGCGGCCGGCTACATGACCAAGCAGAGCGCCCCGCGCGAGCTGGTTACCGCGATCCGCCAGGTGGCCGCCGGCCAGAAGTACGTGAGCGCCGCCCTGGCCCAGACCCTGGCGGCCCAAGTCGGCGAAGACCACGAGGCGCCGCTGCACGACGCCCTGTCCGACCGCGAATACCAGACCCTCACCATGATCGCCTCCGGGATGACGGTCAGCGACATCGCGCGCGAACTGTCGCTGTCGGTGAAGACGGTGAGCGAATACCGGGCCCGGCTGCTGGCGAAGATGAAGCTCAAGAACAGTGCGGAATTGACCCATTACGCCATCCGCAACCAGTTAGTGGGATGACATCTGTTGTAGAAGTACAGAAATAACACAGTTTGTTGCTGTTTTTTAATTGATGATTGGCAAAGAAGCTGCTTATCATGTCGCTCAACAGCATTCCGTGTCTTGACAGCCATGTCCATCTCGTCCCCGCCGGCCGGCACCGGCCAGAATCCCGCCGATATTGCTCGCGAAGCCTTCCGGCGCCTGGCGACGCGCCGCATCGCGCCGACGCCGGACGCCTATAGAGCCATCTACGACGAGATCGCCGGCGTTCCTCCCGCCCCGCCGACCCCGGTCCCGAATCCCGCCGCCGAGGTGCTGGAAAGCTTCGCGCGCCGACTGAGCGAGACGCCGGGCGAAGTCTCGGAACCCGGCCGCCGCATGCTGCGCGCCGCCCGCACCGCCGACTGGACCGGCTACGCCCAGGCGCTGAGCCAGATGGCGGACCGCCACCTGCGCCGCAACACGCCGGTGATGGCCCTGGGCGACGAGGACCCTGATGCGCGCCAGCTGCGCGAGATGCTGGGCCGCTCGCTGGCCTATGCGCTGGCCACCCTGCTGGCCGGCAGCCCGCCTTTGGTCCAGGAGGCGGAAGCGCTGGGCGGGGCGGTCCGGCTGGCGCGCGGCGAGGAGCTGGGCGAGCTGTCCGGGCGCCTGAAGCAGCTGTGCTACCAGATCGAACTGCGCAGCGGCGACAGCGCCGAGCAGCAGGAACTGCTGCTGCGCCTGTTCCGCCTGCTGCTCGACAACGTCAACGAACTGCTCGACGACGACAGCTGGATGCGCGGCCAGATCGCCGCCGTGCAGGACCTGATCGCCGGCCCGCTCGACGTGCGCTCGCTGGAAGACGCGACCCGCAGCCTGAAGGACGTCATCCTCAAGCAGGGCCAGCTGCGGCACAGCATCTCGGACGTGCGCGCGACGATGAAGAACATGATGATGACCTTCATCGACCGGCTCGGCTCGGTGGCGGCCTCGACCGGCGACCACCATGCCAGGCTGGCCGGCTATTCCGACCGCATCGGCCGCGCCGCCAACATCGACGAGCTGAACGAGGTGATGGAGGAAGTGCTGCGCGAGATGCGCGCCGCCCAGGACGAGGCGCTGGCTTCGCGTGACCGCATGGTGGCCGTGCACAAGGAAGTCCAGGAAGCCGAGGACCGCATCCGCACGCTGGAAGCGGAACTGCAGCACATGAGCGAGCTGGTGCGCGAAGACCAGCTGACGGGCAGCCTGAACCGCCGCGGCCTGGACGACGTGTTCGAGCGCGAGAGCGCGCGCGCCGACCGCCGCAATACGCCGCTGTGCGTAGCCATCCTCGACCTCGACAATTTCAAGAAGCTCAACGACACCTACGGCCACCTGGCCGGCGACGGGGCCCTGAAGCACCTGGTGAAGGTGGTGCGCGACACCCTGCGCTCGATGGACGTGATCGCCCGCTTCGGCGGCGAGGAATTCGTGATCCTGATGCCGGAAACCCCGGTGGACGCCGCGGCGGCGGCGATGGTGCGCGTACAGCGCGAGCTCACCCGCCACTTCTTCTTGCACGACAACGAGAAGATGCTGATCACCTTCTCCTGCGGCGTGGCCCTGCGCATCCCGAACGAGGACCAGGCCAGCCTGGTGGCCCGGGCCGACCGCGCCATGTACCAGGCCAAGCAGAGCGGGAAGAACCGGGTCGTGGTGGCCGACTGATCCCGTAGGGTGGCCGGCTCCGCCGGCCGCGCATTCAGACAGACGTCGATCCACCGAACCATGCAAACGGAGCCTTCGGCCTGCCTCGCATGATCATTCCGACAACGACATTTCATCTCCGGCCACGTATTTCCGGAGTCCTAAGCCCGGCTTTACAGAAAAAATAAATTATTTTTCGCCCTAAAGTTCCCGATTTCCCAGTCGTCTAGACGTGCCTGCCCAGCAAACTTGAGGGAAATAATCGCGAATTTATTTTCATCTCCAGCCTCAAGTTCTTGCCGCAAAGCACGTTACCTGCATCAACAGCGGTGTGATCGTCACGGAACAGCGTGGCGCACCAAAGTGAACAGGGCACAGTGGCCCACCCCGAAATACAGTCTGGAGAAATACCATGGCATCCGTAATCAATACCAACGTTGCATCCCTGAACTCGCAGCGTAACCTGTCGACCTCGCAAGCTTCCCTGAACACCTCGATCCAGCGCCTGTCGTCGGGCCTGCGCATCAACAGCGCCAAGGACGACGCTGCCGGCCTGGCCATCTCGGACCGCATGAATTCGCAGATCAAGGGCATGAACCAGGCCACCCGCAACGCGAACGACGGCGTGTCGATGGCCCAGACCGCCGAAGGCGCCCTGTCGAGCTCGGGCGACATCCTGCAGCGTATCCGCGAACTGGCAGTGCAGTCGTCGAATGCATCGAACTCGGCCAGCGACCGCAAGGCCCTGCAGACCGAGGTCACCCAGCTCAGCTCGGAACTGAACCGTATCGCCAACACCACCGAGTTCAACGGCCAGAAGCTGCTGGACGGCTCGATGGGCACCGCGAACTTTCAGGTCGGCGCCAACGCAGGCCAGCTGATCTCGATGACCGGCGCGAACTTCACCACCACGACCTACGGCAACAACCAGGTCGGTAAGGATGCCGACCAGGTCGCGGCCACCTCTTCCATGGCTGCCGGTTCGGCAACCATTTCGGGCGCCAACGGCACCAAGACCATCAACACCCTGACGACCGACACCGCCAAGAGCGTCGCCTCCAAGATCAATGCCGAATCGGCAGGCACTGGCGTGACCGCCACCGCACGTACCGATGCGCTCGTCAAAGGCGCCGCTGGCGCCTACACCCTGGACCTGGTCTCGGACAACAGTGGCACCAACGAGTCGGTCAAGATTTCGTTCTCGATCGGCGGCGACGGCAGCAAGTCGGATGACTATGCGGCAGCCATCAGTGCGTTCAACGCCCAGACCGCGAAGACCGGCGTGACCGCCTCGTACGATGCAAAGAACGGCGGCGTCAAGCTGACCAATGCGGAAGGCAACGATATCAAGCTGACCAATAGCGGCACGACTTCGATCAACATGGGCGGCTACAAGGCCGACGGTGACGTGATCGCAGCTGGCGGCGTTGCACTGGCCGCAGCCGCCAGCTTGGTCGCCAACGGCCGCGTCACCATGGACTCCGAGAAGAGCTTCTCGGTCGTCGAAGCGACCGCCGCCGGCGTTGCGGCTGCAACCGGCATCAACCTGGCCGGCAACTCGGAACTGAAATCAGTCGCCAAGATCGACATCAGCAGCTTCGACGGCGCCCAGGCAGCCATCAAGGTCGCCGACGCCGCCCTGGCAGCAGTCAACGACCAGCGCGCCCAGTACGGTGCACTGCAGTCGCGTTTCGAATCGGCAATCTCGAACCTGTCGTCGACCACCGAAAACCTGTCGGCATCGCGCAGCCGCATCGTCGACACCGACTTCGCTTCGGAAACCGCGAAGATGACTCGCGGCCAGATCCTGCAGCAGGCCGGCACGTCGATGCTGGCTCAGGCGAACTCGCTGCCGAACGGTGTCCTGTCGCTCCTGCGTGGCTAATGGTTGACGGACTAGCCAGTCCATCCGTGCAGTAAAACGACTCCTCGGCTGAAGAAATTCAGCCGAGGATTTTTTGCTAGGAAAGTCACATGAACATCCAATCTCTTGGTTCACCCGTGGCGCCGCGGCTGGAAGAGCGCCCCCTTCCGGCACTCGAGCAGAACAGCCCGCCTGCCAGGGTAGCGAAACCGGCTGAGGCACAGGAGGCCGCTCCGCCCTCGCGCGAGCAAGTCAACGACGCCGTTAAGAAGATCAACGAGGGCATGCATGCGTCCTCGCAGAGCCTGGAATTCGCGATCGACGAAGACAGCAAGGAAATCGTCGTCAAGATCATCGACCAGGGCACCCGCGAGGTGGTCCGCCAGATTCCCTCGGTCGAGGCGCTCGAGATCGCCAAGTCCATCGACAAGATGCGTGGCCTCTTGATCAGCCAGACGGCCTGAAACTCCAGCATGCGGCCCGGCGTACGCCTCGCGAAGGCATGCGCCGGGCTTGCACGCCTGTCAACCCTGTATTACCCCCTCCGTCCTTTTATTCATCTAATTGAATTAAGCCCCATTTCCCACTCTTAAGTCCGGTTTGCTTCTGTCGATAATGACTTACATTATCGCTTTCACGGGAGAAACAAAGTGGGCATCAGTTCAACCGGCATTGGTTCCGGCCTCGACGTCGACGGCATCATCACCAAGCTGATGCAGGCCGAAGCGGCACCGCTGTCCAACTTCGACAAGAAGGCGGCCGCGCTGCAGCAGCGCCTCGCCGCCCTCGGCAAAGTCACCGCGGCCGTCGGCTCATTCCAGGCCGCCCTGACCTCGCTGAATTCTCCCTCGACCTTCAGCGCCCTGAACGCCAGTGCGGCGAACAAGGACATCCTCAGCGGCACGGCCAGCACGGGGGCGGTCGCCGGCAAGTACAAGATCAACGTCAGCCAGTTGGCTTCGGCCCAGAGCCTGACCACCGCCGGCCGGGCCAGCATGAGCGCGACCATCGGCTCCGGCGCCAAGACCACCCTGACCTTCCAGTTCGGCAGCATCAGCGGCGGCAGCTTCGGCGTGGCGGGCGGCGCACTGAGCGCCTCGACCGCTACCGGGGGCATCAGCAACGGCTCGCTGACGTTGAACGGCACCGCCATCACCACCAGCGGCGGCACCCGCAGCGCGGCCCAGCTGGCCGAAGCGATCAATGCCAAGAGCGAAACGACCGGCGTGACCGCCAAGGCCGGCACGGCAAGCAGCGCGGCCAACCTGTTTGCCGGCTTCGGCAGCGTCACGACCACGGCCACTTCCAGCTACGCCTTGACGGTGGGCGGCGTGCAGATCGTGTCGCAGGCCGGCACCGGCTCCTCGCTGGGCAAAGCCCAGATCGACACCGCCCTGGCAGGCGGCACCGTCAGCGCTGCGCTGGCGGCCGCCAACATCAGTTTCACAGGCACCGCCGCCGCCGGCACCCTGCAGTTCACCGCGGCCGACGGCTCCAACCTGACGGTGGCCGAGGTGATCGGCGGCACCGGCGGCGCTACCGGCGGCCTCAAGGGAACCGGTGTCGCCAACACCGGCACCAGCAGCAGCACCACCGCGGGCGTCACCCTGAGCTCGAAGGACGGCAGCCAGATCCTGGTCGGCGGCACCAACCCGGCCGCCGCCGGCCTGAGCGCCGGCCCCGCCGGCAGCTACCTGGGCGGCGCCGTCTTCAGCCAGGACGGCGCGCAGGCGAGCGGCACCGTGACGCTCGAGGCCGGCGACCAGTCGCTGCAGGGCATCCGCGATGCGATCAACAAGGCCAACATCGGCGTCACCGCGACCATCGTGTCCGACGGCGGCGCCAATCCTTACCACCTGGTGCTGACCTCGAACAAGACCGGCGAAAAGTCCGCGATGAAGATCGGCGTCGACGGCGTCGACGGCCAGCCGGCCGATCCCGCCATCGCCGCCCTGCTGGGCCACGATCCGGGCGGCGTCCAGGGCCTGACCCAGACCAGCGCCGCCCAGGATACCCTGCTCAACATGAACGGGATCGACATCCGCAGCAGCAGCACCACCGTCACCGAGGCGGTGCAAGGCGTGTCGCTCGACATCAAGGGGACCGGCAGCACCACGCTCGACGTTACCCGCGACACCGCCGCGGTCTCGACTGCCGTCAACAACTTCGTCAAGGCCTACAACGAACTCAACAAAACGATCTCGAGCCTGGCCGGCTACAACGCCGAGACCAAGACCGCCGGCGTACTGCAGGGCGACGCCTCGGTGCGCTCGATCCAGAGCCAGCTGCGGCGCCAGCTCGGCGCTTCGGTCGAGGGCCTGGGCGGCAAGCTGACCACCCTCAGCCAGGTCGGGATCACCTTCCAGAAGGACGGCAGCCTAGCGGTCGATTCCACCAAGCTGAACAAGGCCATTACCGAGAACTTCGCCGAGATCGGCGGCCTGTTCGCGGCGATGGGCTCGACCACCGACGGCCAGATCAAGTTCGACAAATCGGGCGCGGCCACCAAGCCGGGCACCTACGGCGTCAACATCACCAGCCTGGCGACCCAGGGCACGCTCATGGGCGCTTCCCCGCTGTCGGGCTCGACCACGATCGCCTCGAACACGACCTGGCGCGTCACGCTGAACCAGACCGACCCGGTCACCGAGACCAAGATCCAGGAAATCAAGCTGGCCGCCGGCACCTATACCAACGCCCAGCTGGCTTCGATGCTGCGCGCTGCGATCAACGGCAACACCACCTTCGCCGGCGCCGGCGACACGGTCGAGACCAAGGTCGGGGACGATGGCCGCCTGTCGATCTCCTCGAGCAAGTTCGGCGAGCTGTCGAACATCGCGATCGCCGCCGTCAGCGGCACCGACCCGAGCGTCCTGTTCGGCGCCGCCGCCCCCGTCAAGGGCACCAACGTCGAAGGCACGATCGGCGGCGTCGCCGCCATCGGCAACGGCCAGACCCTGACGGCAGCGGCGGGTTCGCCCGCCGACGGCATCCAGCTCTCGATCACCGGCGGCTTGCCCGGCGAACGCGGCACGGTCAGCTTCTCCAAGGGCTTCGCCTTCGAACTGACCAACCTGGCCGCCAGCTTCACCGGCAAGGACAGTCTGCTCAACAGCAAGACCGACGGCCTGAACGTCACGCTCAAGTCCGTCACCAGCGCGCGCGACCGGTTCGAGTCGCGCCTGGAAACCATCGAAAAACGCTACCGGGCCCAGTTCACTGCGCTCGACACGGCCCTGATGTCGATGCAATCGACCTCGGCTTACCTGACCCAGCAGCTTGCGGCGCTCACCGCGAACGCAAGCTAAGCTTATCCACCTGGAGAACACGATGTTTGGAACCATGCAACGCGGCGTCGGCGCCTATGCGAAAGTCGGTCTCGAGACCGGCGTCGCCGCCGCTTCCCCGCACAAACTGATCGTCATGCTGTACGACGGCGCAATGGTGTCGATCCTGAGCGGCATCAGCAACATGAAGGCCGGGAACATCCCCGCCAAGGGCGCCGCCATCTCGAAGGCCATCAACATCATCGACAACGGCCTGCGCGCCGCCCTCGACAAGAAGGTCGGCGGCGAGATCGCCCAGAACCTCGACGCCCTGTACGAATACATCAGCGCGCGCCTGCTCAAGGCCAACCTCAGCAACGACCCGGCGATCCTGGAAGAAGCGCATGCGCTGCTGTCCGAACTGCGCGAAGCCTGGAACGCGATCGACCCGCAAGCCGCGGCCGCCGGCACGACGGCCCCTGCCGCCCCGGCGCCGATGCGCGCCCCGACCCTGATGAGTGCCTGAAGAACATGCCGCAGATGACCAGCGACGATATCGTCGATACCTATGAAACCATGGCGGTGATCACCGACCAGATGCTGCGCGCCGCCAGCGACAGCGACTGGGACCGCCTGGCCGAGCTCGAACAGCAGTGCGCCCTGCACGTGCGCCAGCTGAAGGAAAGCGAGCCGCAGCCGCTGGCCGGCCCGCAGCGCGTCAAGAAGGTCGACGCGATCCGCCGCATGCTTGCCGCCGACCGCCAGATCCGCGACCTGACCACCCCCTGGATGGCGCGCCTGTCGGCCCTGATCAACAACACCTCGACCGAACGCCGCGTCGCACGCGCCTACGGCGTGTAAGGCCGTAGAGCAGCATGCTGCCGCGCGAGCTCGTCTCCGCCGTCCTGCCGGCCAGTCCGGCCAGGCCGGCCGAACACCTGAATGACCCGCGCCAGCAAGCCTTCCAGCGCGCCCTTGCCCCCCAGCTGGGCAAGGCGCTGCACGGCGAAGTCCTCGCCAAACTGACCGACGGCAGTTTCGTCGTCAAGGTCGCCAACATCCCCGCCCGCATGCAGCTCCCGGAAGGCAGCAAGGTCGGCGCCGACGTGCCGCTCACGCTGGTGTCGGTGCACCCGCGCCCGACGTTCCAGGTCGGCCTCGGGACCAATCCCGTGTTCAGCGAAGCCGGCCCGCCGCTGCCCCAGGGCGCCGACCCGGGCAAGGCGCCGCTCGCGATGCGCGAAGGGACCGCCGTCGGGCGCGCGGCCGCGCTGCTGCAGGCCAGCGCGGCCGGCAGCGCCGCGCAGACCCTGGGCGCGGAAGCCAACAACACGACCCTCAGCCAGGCCGGCAAGACCATCGGCGGCGTGCTCGCGGCCGCACAGAAAGTGGAAACGCCGATGACTGCCGCCCTCGGCCGTGCGCCGATCGTGGCCGCGGCCGGCGCGGATGCCGCCGGCATCGCGGCCGGCCTGCAGCAGGCGCTCGCGAAAAGCGGCCTGTTCTACGAATCGCACGTGGCCGAATGGGCGCAGGGCGCACGCGCCCTGGCCGAACTGAACGCCGAACCGCAGCAGCAGCTGGCGAAGGAAGGCGTGCGCCAGAACCCGCTCGACCCGGCCACCGCCCAGTTCATCAACCTGCAGCTGGCCACCCAGGAGCAGGCCCAGCTCGCCTGGCAGGGCAAGCTGTGGCCGGGCCAGCCGATGCAGCTGGAAGTGCAACGCGACCGCCGCGAAGGACACGACGAGGCCGGCGAGGCCGAATCGCATTGGCACAGCCGCCTGCGCCTGCGCTTTCCCGAGCTCGGCGAACTGGACGCCCGCCTGACGCTCGCAAACGGCCGGGTGCAGGTGCAGTTCGCGGCCGGCAGCGAAGAGACTGCCAGCCTGCTGCGCCGCCACATGGGCAGCCTGGCCGGCGCGCTCGACGCCGCCGGCACCGCGCTGGCGGGTTTCGAGGTGCGCTCGGCGCCCGTCAAGACGGCCGATGACTGACCCGAAGAAGGAGCAGGCCAGGCGCCAGAGCGCGGTCGCCCTCGCCTACGGCAGCGGCGACCCGGCGCCCAAGGTCGTGGCAAAAGGCCAGGGCCTGGTCGCCGAGCAGATCATGCGCCGCGCCAGGGAAGCCGGGGTCTTCGTCCACGAATCGAAGGAACTGGTGCAGCTGCTCATGCAGGTGGACCTCGACCGCGAGATTCCGCCGGCGCTGTATCGCGCAATTGCGGAACTGTTGGCGTGGCTATATCATATTGAGTCGGCTCGGAAACATGGAGATCCTTTACCGGATTCGCCCGATCCGACGCCCCACCTCAACCTGGACGACGCGCCAAGCGCTGGTACAAGCAATGAATGATCAGGAACTCGAGAATTGGCACGACTACGAGGTGGGGTCGCGCCGTGAAATCGTACAGCTGCTGCGCCAGATCGGCGAAAAGCACCAGCTGGTGCGCATGCTGGTCAAGGGCGAGGCCGACGTCTGCGTCACCACCGTCCTCGACGTCGACGCCGACACCAATTCGCTGGTGCTCGACCGCTCGATCGAACGCATGCAGAACGAGCGCATCGTCGAAGCCGGCAAGGTACGCTGCGAAACCACGCTCGACAAGATCCGCATCCTGTTCACGGCCGAGAACCTGCGCCCCACCCTGTTCGAGGGCGAGGCCGCCCTGCGCGCCGACATCCCGCCGAGCCTGATCCGCCTGCAGCGCCGCGAGTACTACCGGATGGAGACGCCGGTATCGAACCCGGTGCGTGCGATCCTCCCGCTGCCGCTGGAAGCCGGCGCCGGCACCGGCGTATTCCCGCTGCACGACATCAGCTGCGGCGGCATCGCCGTCCTCGACAACAAGCTGCAGCTCGACACGGCCATCGGCGCCCGGCTGCCCAACTGCCGCATCGAGCTGCCCGAGATCGGCCCGGTGACGGTGACGCTGGAAGTGCGCAACTCGCTCGACCTGACCCTGCTGAACAACAAGACCAACCGCCGCATCGGCCTGCAGTTCGTCGACATCTCGCGCGCTGGCATGGCCGGCGTGCAGCGCTACATCACCAAGCTGGAACGCGAGCGCAACGCGCGCCTGGCCGGCCTGGCGTGACCGTATTGCCGGCGAGCAGCGTCCCGGAATGCCGAATCGCCGCCAGACAGCACCGGCCGGTTGCGGGCGCGACGGGCGGTGGCCGTGCGGGGACTGGAACGGCAAGGCAGAGTATTTACAAAATGCAATCTTTCTGGTAACCAAAAAATAAATCGGCTACACTGGCGCCACCTCACGATGTGCAGCCGCCAATGCCGAGTTACGCCGTCTCCAGCCATTTTCTTGCGGCCTTCGCCAAGTCGGCCGTCGGCACGGCGCTGCTCGACCTGCAAGGCCGCTGGCTCGCGTTCAATGACGCGCTGTGCCGCATCCTCGGTTACCCGCGCGACGAGCTGCTGACCCTGAGCTACCGTGACGTCACCCATCCCGCCGATCTCGATGCCGACCTGACGCAGCTGCAGCGGATGCTGGCCGGCGATCTCGACTCCTACTGCCTCGAGAAGCGTTACTGCCGCCCGGACGGCGCCGTGGTCTGGGGCTTGCTCACGGTGACGCTGAGCCGTGACGATGCCGGCCGCGCGGAGTGCCTGATCGCCCAGGTGATCGACATCACCGCCCAGAAGAAGGCCATCGAGGACCGCGACGCGCTGTTCGCCCTCGCCCCCGACCTGCTGTCGATCTCCAGCCACGACGGCTATATCATGCAGGTCAACCCGGCCTGGCATGCACTGCTGGGCTGGGACGAAGCCGTGCTGAAGTCGCGCCCTTTCGTCGATTTCCTCCATCCGGACGATCGGGCGCGCACCATGGAGAAAGCCGGCGAACTGGCCGGCGGAGGAAAGGTGCTCGGCTTTCGCAACCGCTACCGGCATGCCGACGGCAGCTGGCGCTGGATCGAATGGAGCACCAGTGTGGCTGGCGACGGACGCATGTTCTGCTCGGGACGGGATGTCACCGAGCAGATCGAATCCGAGGAAAGGACGCGGCGTCTGTCCAGGGAGCTGCACCACCGCGCCACCCACGACTTCCTGACCGGCCTGCCCAACCGCTACGAATTCATGGGCCGCCTGCAGCACGCGATCGACACGGCCGGGCGCGATCCGCATCCGCTGGTGCTGATGTTCATCGACCTGGACGGGTTCAAGGCGGTCAACGACTTCTGCGGCCATGAAACGGGCGATGCGGTGCTGATCGCCTTCGGCCGCCGCCTGCGCGAGGCGGTGCGGCAGGTCGATATCGTGGCGCGGCTGGCGGGTGACGAATTCGTCGTGTTGCTCGACCGCCCGCATGGATCCTGGCCGGCGGCGATCGAGACAGCGCAGGCGATCCTGCGGGCTGCCGGCCAGCCCTACCCGGAGACGGAAGGGCGAACCCAGCCCGGCGCCACCATCGGGATGGCGCTGCATCGTCCGGGAGAGAGCGCCGACCAGCTGCTCTCGCGCGCCGATGCGGCCATGTACGCAGCCAAGAAGGCCGGAAAGAACCGCGCAGCGTACGAGCGCGCGGGACAGTGGGTGTTGCTCGGCGCCTGAAGAAAAAACCGGCCGCATGTCACACCATGCGGCGCCGGCTCGTCTTGGATGCATGGAGGGCGCAACGGGCGCCTTCCCCATCCTGAAAGGAACGCCACCATGACGCACACTGCCCGCATCTCCCTGTATACCCTCGCCCCCGCCAACCTCAAGGCGATGATCGCCCTGTCCCAGTCCACCAGGAACAGTTCGCTCGGCGCGCGTCTGGTGGAACTGGTGCAGCTGCGGGTCTCGCAGCTCAATGGCTGCGGGGTCTGCGTGGACATGCACTGGCGCGACCTGGTCAGGCAGGGACTCGATCCGCGCCACCTGAACGCGCTCGCCGCCTGGCGCGAGGCGCCCTTCTTCAGCGAACGCGAACGGGCGGCGCTGGCCTGGGCCGACGCCGTCAACGCCCTGCCCGGACGCGACGACACGGACAGCGCCTGGCCGGCGCTGCGCGAGCATTTCAGCGACGTGGAGATTGCGGAACTGGCTTATACGATTGCCGCGATCCGCGGCTGGAACGCGATCAACCTGAGCCTGCGCAGCCCGCTGCCGGAGCATCCGGCGCCGGGCATGTGATTCAGGCCGCTGCGCCGGCGCCGGCGCCGCCGGGGCGGATCAGGCCGCGCTGGGTCGCGACCACCACGGCATGGGTGCGCGCGGTGGCGTCGAGCTTGCTCATCACGCCCTTCACATGGGTCTTCACCGTGCCCACGCCGATGCCCAGCTTGCGCGCGATCGACTTGTTGCAGCAGCCCTGCGCCAGCAGCTGCAGCACGTCGGTCTCGCGCCCGGTCAGCGATTCGCGGGTAAGGCTGTCGGCGACGCTGCGCGTCATCGACTCGCTCAGGTAGCGCTGGCCGCGCGCCAGCTGCGCGACCGCGTGCGCCAGTTCGTCGGTGCCGCAAGACTGCAGCAGGTAGCCGGCCACGCCGGCATCCATCGCCAGCCGCACTTCCCACTCCTTGTCGAACTGGGTCACCACCAGCACGACCGGCGCCAGGCTGCCGGCGGGCGGCTTGCGCGCCAGCTTGATGCCGGTGTCGTAATCGGTCACCAGCACGCGCGCGACACGCTGCGCCTCGGGCTGGGCCAGGTGGGTGGTGACGCGCAGGCCGGGCTGGTCGGCCAGGATGGCATGCAGCCCGACCGTCATGATCGGGTCGGCGTGCATGATATGGACGGCGGAAGAGATCGGTTGCATGTGCATACTCCGGCAGAAGGCGGCAGACCACGACGGCCTCGGGCGGCCAACAGCCGACATATTGAAACGACAAGAACGGCAAATCAAGTAATGGTTTGTAATGACCGGTCAATATGCATGCCATCGGCATAGTCAGCTTATGCACACCGGGAGGATGCATGGGATATACTCCCACGATATGCGCCTGACTTCCTTTACCGACTACACCTTGCGGACCCTGCTCCACCTCGGCAGCAATCCGGGGCGGCTCGTCACGATCCAGGAAATCGCGGACCTGCACAGCATCTCGAAGAACCACCTGATGAAGGTCGTGCACGAGCTGGGCCGCAACGGCGTCATCGAGACCATCCGCGGCCGCAACGGCGGCTTCCGCCTGGCGCACAAGCCGGAAGACATCAACATCGGCGCGGTGGTGCGCCAGAGCGAGAGCGATTTCTACATGGCCGAATGCTTCGACCCGGGCGGCAACCCGTGCGGGCTGGTCAAGGCCTGTGCGCTCAAGGGCGTGCTCACCAACGCCACCTCGGCCTATCTCGCCGAACTGGACCGCCATACCCTGGCCTCGCTGCTGCCGGAACCGGCGCCGCGCGACGGCAGCATTCCGGTCACCTTCCATCGCAAGGAATCGCAGGCGGCCTGAGCCTTCTCGACGGGGGTCAGGTCTGACATTTAGACACGGCCTGAGCAGTACACCTCGATAACGCTCGAGCTCGTGTCCGAATGTCAGACCTGACCCCGGTTTGCAGTAATAAAAAACCGGCCATGCGGCCGGTTGCTTTTACGCGGATGGTCAGGCCTACACCTGCATGTTCATGATGTCGTGATAGGCTGACACCAGTTTGTTGCGTACTTGCACCGTTCCCTGGAAAGCGATGCTGGATTTCTGCATCGCGATCATCGTGTCGGACAGGCTCACGGTATCATCCCCCATCGCAAAACGCTTGCCGAGTTCTTCCGCGTTCTTCTGGGTATTGCTGACCTGCTGGAGCGAGGTCTTCAGGGCATCGGCGAAGTCGAGCTTGGCGACGCCGCCCTGGGGCGCAACATTGCCCAGGCCGGCAGGCGCAAGCGGGCCGGCCGCCGGCTTGGTCGCCGCGGCTTTCAGCTGTTCCATCATCGCCTGGATGCGGCTGCTGTCGATGCCGCCGATTCCGCCAATACTCATCGCATTCTCCTGCCCGTGAGGTCATCCACTTCGTTCAGGCTGTCAGATTACCAGCGCCCCAGCAAATTCCTCGCGTGAAGAAGCATGGTTTTCCACCCCTATTTCAGGGTTTGAATGTTGCCCTGTGGCTTCATAATTGCGGCTAATCTCCCTATTCCCCCACCACTTTACCGACCATGGCAGCAGTTGCTGATGAACTGATCGACACCCCGGCGCCCGAGCAAGAGGCGAAACAGGGCTTTTTGCAGACCACCATGGGCAAGCGCGTCGCCATCGGCGGCGGGATCGCGCTGGTCAGCGCCATCATGATCGCGCTGTGGATGTGGAGCCAGGCGCCGGAATACCGCGTGCTGTTCTCGAACTACAGCGACCGCGACGGCGGCGCCATCACCGCCTCGCTCGACCAGATGGGGGTCAAGTACAAGTTCTCGGATGGCGGCAGCGCGATCCTGGTGCCCGCCGAGCAGATCCACGACCTGCGCCTGAAGCTCGCCGCGCAAGGCCTGCCCAAGGGCGGCAACGTCGGCTTCGAACTGATGGAAAACCAGAAGCTGGGCGTGTCGCAGTTCCTGGAACAGGTGAACTACCAGCGCTCGCTGGAAGGCGAACTGGCGCGCTCGATCCAGTCGCTCGGCCCGGTGAGCAGCGCGCGCGTGCACCTGGCCATGCCCAAGCCCTCGGTCTTCGTGCGCGACCAGCAAAAGCCCACCGCGTCCGTGGTATTGACCCTGCAGTCGGGCCGCGCGCTCGACCCGGGCCAGGTCAGCGCCATCGTCCACCTGGTCGCTTCGAGCGTGCCGGAACTCACCGTCGGCAACGTCACCGTGGTCGACCAGAACGGCAACCTGCTGTCGGACACCTCGAACAAGGGTCCCGGCCACAAGGGCCTGGACGCCACCCAGCTCAAGTACGTCGAGCAGGTCCAGCAGAACATCATCAAGCAGGTCGAGTCGATCATCGCCCCGCTGGTCGGCAAGGAAAACGTGCGCGCCGAAGCGACCGCCGAGATCGACTTCGCCCAGGTCGACACCGCCGCCGAGATGTACAAGCCGAATTCGCCGCCGGAACCGCAGGCGATCCGCAGCCAGCAGACCTCCGAATCGACGCAGCCGGGCGGCGGCGCTTCCGGCATCCCGGGCGCGCTGTCGAACCAGCCGCCGGGCGTGGCCACCGCGCCGATCGACGGCCAGCCGGTAGCCGGCGCGGCTCCGGCAGCCGGAGGACCGACGCGCAAGGACGCGACCACCAACTACGAAGTCGACAAGACCATCCGCTACGAGCAGCGCCCGATGGGCGGCATCAAGCGCCTGACGGTGGGCGTGGTGGTGAACTACCGCCGCTCGGTCGACCCGAAGACCGGCAAGATCATCGTGAAACCGCTGGCAGCGGCCGAAGTCGCCCAGATCAACGAGCTGGTGAAGCAGGCGATGGGCTACTCGCAGCAGCGCGGCGACACCCTGAACGTGGCCAACGCCCCGTTCGACGGCGTCGACCGCCCGGACGACACGCCCCCTAGCCTCGACTGGTGGCGCGACCCGGCCAACCTGCCGCTGGCCAAGGAGATCGGCAAGTACCTGCTGCTGTTCGCGGTGCTGGCCTTCCTCTACTACCGGATCCTGCTGCCGCTGATGCGCCCGGCGATCAAGAAGTTCGACGAGGTCACCGCCCTGCCGCCGGAACCGGAACCGGAAGAGGAAGAGATTCCCGAAGAAGAGCGCGAGCCCGATCCGGAAGAGCTCGAGGAACAGGAAGTCGAACGCCGCGCCCAGGGCTACCGGGCGAACCTGCAGCTGGCGCAGGACCTGGCCCGCGAAGACCCGCGGATCGTTGCAAACGTAATCAAGGCATGGTTGGGATCAAATGAGTGACAAGGACAAGGAAGGCGTACAGCAGGCAGCGATCCTGATGCTGGCCCTGGGCGAAGCGGAAGCGGCCGAAGTGATGAAGTTCCTCGGCCCCCGTGAAGTGCTGAAGCTCGGCGCCGCGATGGCCCAGATGAAGGCGGTGCAGCACACCGAGGTGGTCAAGGTGCTGGAAGCCTTCGTCGAAGAGACCAACCTGCATTCGAACGTCGGCCTCGATTCGGACGAATACATCCGCCAGGTGCTGACCAAGGCGCTGGGCGACGACAAGGCCGCCGTCTTGCTCAACCGCATCCTGGGCGGCAAGGACGCCTCGGGCATCGAAAGCCTGAAGTGGATGGACTCGCCCTCGGTCGCGGAACTGATCCGCAACGAGCACCCGCAGATCATCGCCACCATCCTGGTGCACCTCGAACGCGACCAGGCCTGCGAAATCCTGGCCCACTTCACCGAACGCCTGCGCAACGACGTGGTGCTGCGCATCGCCACCCTGGACGGCGTGCAGCCTGCCGCCCTGCGCGAACTGAACGACGTGCTGACCAAGCTCCTGTCGGGCAACGAGAACATCAAGAAATCCTCGCTGGGCGGCGTGCGCACCGCGGCCGAGATCCTGAACTTCATGAGCGGCGAGCAGGAAGCGGCGGTCATGGACAACATCAAGAACTACGACAACGACATGGCGCAGAAGATCATGGACGAGATGTTCGTGTTCGACAACATCATCGACATCGACGACCGCGGCATCCAGCTGCTGCTGCGCGAGGTGCAGTCCGAGATGCTGATCATCGCCCTGAAAGGCGCCTCGCAAGACCTGCGCGAGAAGATTTTCAAGAACATGTCGCAGCGCGCGGGCGAGATGATGCGCGAAGACCTGGAGTCGAAAGGTCCGGTGCGCCTGTCGGAAGTGGAAACCCAGCAGAAGCAGATCCTGCAGATCGTGCGCCGCCTGGCGGATGAGGGCCAGATCGTGCTGGGCGGTAAAGGCGAGGATTCGTTCATCTGATGATCCCGAAGGAACAGCAAAGCGCCTACCAGCGCTGGGAAATGACCTCGTTCGGCGACGAGCGCCCGAGCACCCAGTCGCGCCGCGCCGCCATGGCCCCTCCCCCGCCGGCGCCCACGCCGGAACCGGTCGAGATCGTCCCCCACGTGACGCTGCCGACGCTCGAAGAGATCGAAGCGATCCGCGAACAGGCGCGCGCCGAGGGCTATGCCGAAGGCCTGGAGGAAGGCCGCGCCGCCGGCCATGCCCAGGGTTATGCCGACGGCGCCAGAACCGGCCAGATCGAAGCAGAAGGCGAGCTGGAACACCTGCGTTCGATCGCCGCGACCTTCAGCGAGGCCGTCATGCAGGCCGACGAGACCATCGCCCACGACGTGCTGGAACTGGCCCTGCGCCTGGCGCGCGGCATGGTGCGCACGGCCTTCGAGGTGCGTCCGGACCTGATCCTGCCGGTGGTGCAGGAAGCGATCGGCTACCTGCCGGTGCTGGCCCAGCCGGCCACGCTCACCCTGAACCCGGAAGACGCCGAGATCGTGCGCCAGGCCATGGGGCAGGAACTGGTCAAGGGCGGCTGGCGCATCGTCGAAGACGCGGCGCTTGCGCGCGGCGGCTGCAAGGTGGATACGGCGAGCAACCAGATCGATGCGCAGGCGCAGGCGCGCTGGGCGCGGCTGACGCATGCATTGCAATCGAACGTGGAATGGTTGTCATAAATGACGACAACTCCTGACCGCCACACCGCCCGCTGGAAGTCCTTCATCAAGGACTGCGACTCCCTGGTCGGCCTCGCCGAACCGATGCAGGTCTCGGGCCGCGTCACGCGCGTGGCCGGCCTGGTGATGGAGTGCGTGGGCCTGAAGCTGGCCGTCGGCAGCGCCTGCACCATCCCGGTGGCCAACGGCCAGAAGATCGAGGCCGAAGTGGTCGGCTTCGAGGGCGAGCGCCTGTTCCTGATGCCGCAGAGCGACGTCGAGGGCGTGGTGCCCGGCTCGCGCGTGTTTCCGGTCGAATCCGCGCTGCCCAAGCCCGGCACCGTGCAGCACCCGCGGCGGCGCCCGAGCGACCGCGCGCGCCACCTGCCGGTCGGCATGCAGCTGCTGGGCCGCGTGGTGGACGGCGCCGGCCGCCCGCTCGACGGCAAGGGCCCGCTCGGCACCGACGAAGTGGGGCCCCTGAACGCGCGTCCGATCAACCCGCTCGACCGCGCGCCGATCTCGGAAACCCTGGACGTGGGCGTGCGCGCCATCAATGCCATGCTGACGGTCGGCCGCGGCCAGCGCCTCGGCCTGTTCGCCGGTACCGGCGTCGGCAAGTCGGTGCTGCTGGGGATGATCGCGCGCTACACCACCGCCGACGTGATCGTCGTCGGCCTGATCGGCGAACGGGGCCGCGAGGTGAAGGAATTCATCGAGCAGATCCTGGGCCCGGAGGGCCGCGCCCGTTCGGCCGTGGTGGCCGCGCCGGCCGACTCCCCGCCCCTGATGCGCCTGCAGGGCGCGGCCTATGCCACCGCGATCGCGGAACACTTCCGCGAGCAGGGCAAGAACGTCCTCCTGATCATGGACTCGTTGACCCGCTACGCCATGGCCCAGCGCGAGATCGCCCTGGCGATCGGCGAGCCGCCCGCCACCAAGGGCTATCCGCCTTCGGTGTTCGCCAAGCTGCCGGTGCTGGTGGAACGCGCCGGCAACGGGGTCGAGGGCGGCGGCTCGATCACCGCCTTCTACACCGTGCTGTCCGAGGGCGATGATCAACAAGACCCGATCGCGGATGCGGCGCGCGGCATCCTGGACGGCCACATCGTCCTGAACCGTCACCTGGCCGAAGCCGGCCACTATCCGGCGATCGACATCGAACAGTCGATCTCGCGCGCGATGCACTCGATTACCTCGCACGAGCACCAGCTGGCGGCGCGCAAGCTCAAGCAGCTGTACTCGCGCTACCAGCGCTCGCGCGACCTGATCAGCGTGGGCGCCTACGCCGCCGGCAGCGACCCGGTGCTGGACCAGGCGATCGCCAAGCACGAGCAGATCGAACAATTCCTGTGCCAGGAAATCCACGACAACGCGGGCATGCTGGAAAGCTTGGGGCAATTAAGCTCTCTATTCCAGTGATTGGAATTTGCCGGGCGGAACTATACTCTGACCCAATATGGCCACTTCTTCCGCCCTCGAGACCCTGATCGAACTTGCGCAGCGCGATTCCGACGCGATCGCCAAGCGCCTGGGCGCCGCCCTCAAGGCGGTCGAGGAAGCCGAGCAGAAGCTGGTCATGCTGGATGGCTACCGCGACGAGTACGTGCGCAAGCTCGACGCGGCGCAGATGGCGGGCATCACGCCCTTCGCGTACCACAACTTCGTGGCCTTCATCGGCAAGCTGGACAACGCCATCACCGGCCAACGCGAAGTGATCAAGCATGCGCAGTACAAGGCGGACGTGGAAAAGAAGGCATGGCAGGAAAGCGAACGCAAGCGCCTGTCCTACCGCACCTTGAACGAGCGCGCAGCCGCCGAGGCATTGGCGATCGAGAACAAGCGCGACCAGAAACTGATGGACGACCACGCAGCCCGTGGCGCCCGCTACAAACAACGCTAATGTCCCCATGACGATGCAGACGACCACCCTTCCGTTCCAGGTCTCCGGCGCCAGCGCGCTGGCCCAGCCGCAACGCAACCCGGCAGCCGGCGTGCAGGCACCCGAAGCCGGGCAGTTCAGCGCCACGCTGTCGCGCGCGATGGCGCCGACCATGGCCCCGACGCCGGCGCCGGCCGCCGCGCCGG
>NZ_DKJX01000049.1:0-96793 GCF_002454935.1 Massilia sp. UBA6681 | reverse complement strand
TCCAGCGCCTGGGCGGCCTCGCGCTCGTCGGTCGGGACGGTGTTGGTGGCCTGCTCGAGCCGGGACAGCGCGTCGGACAGCTGTTCCAGGCCGACGTTGGCGGCCACGCCGCGCACCTTGTGCGCCAGCATGCGCAGCTGCTGGTGCGAGCCGCCCGCCGCATGCATCTTCAGCGTGGTGGCCAGGTCGGCGTACTGGCGGCCGAAGTGATCGAGCGCCTCGGCATACACGTCGGCCTTGTCAGCCCAGCGGTGCAGGCCGGCGCGGCGGTTCAGCACCTCGCGCGCCGCGGCAGGCAGCGCAAGCGCGTCCTTGTCCGCCTGCTGCTGGTCGAGGCCCAGCACGCGCGCGATCTCGTGCGACAGCGTGAACCAGTCGACCGGCTTGGTGGCGAAGCCGTCCATGCCGACTTCGACGCTGGCGCGGCGGTGCTCGGCCAGCACGCTGGCGGTCATCGCGATCACCGGCGTACGGCGCTTGCCCGTGGCCGCCTCGTGGGCGCGGATCGCGCGCGTGGCGCTCAATCCGTCGAGGGTCGGCATCTGGAAGTCCATCAGCACCAGGTCGAAGTCGCCTTCCTTGGCCTGCTCCAGCACCGCGGCGCCATCCGCCACGGCGGTGAGCGTGTGGCCGCGGCGCGCCATCAGGAGCTGCAGCAGCTCCAGGTTCTGCGGCACGTCGTCGGCGGCCAGCACGCGCAGCGGCGGCAGCACCGCGGCGCTGCGCACGCGCGGCGCCTGCTGCGCGAAGCGCGCCAGCACCAGCGGCAGATGCACGTGGAAGCTGGTTCCCTTGCCGAGTTCGCTCTCGGCCCAGATCTTCCCGCCCATCAGCTCGACCAGCTGCTTGCTGATGGTGGTGCCCAGGCCGGTGCCGCCGAAGCGGCGCGTCATCGAAGCGTCGGCCTGGGTGAACGGATCGAAGATCGCCTGCAGGCGTTCCGGCGCGATGCCGATGCCGGTGTCGCTGACGATGATGCACAGCTGGTCGCCCTCGGCACGCACGCGCAGGGTCACGGTGCCTTTCTCGGTGAACTTGATCGCGTTGTCGAGCAGGTTGGTGAGCACCTGGCGCACCCGCAGCTCATCGCCGCGCAGGCCGGTCGGCAGCGCCGGATCGTAGTGGATGTCGAGGTGCAGGCCCTTGGCGCGCGCATTCGCGGCCAGCGTGGACGACAGCTCGTCGATCAGGGACAGCAGGTTGTAGTCGTTCTGCTCCAGCTCCACCGCGCCCTTTTCCAGCTTGGCGGTGTCGAGGATCTCGTTGAGCAGGCGCAGCAGCGCGCGGCCGGCGCTGCGGATGGTGTCGAGGTGGCGCCGCTGTTCCTTGTTCAGCTCACCGTCGAGCAGGACGTCGGTGAAGCCGAGGATCGAATTCATCGGCGTGCGGATCTCGTGGCTCATGTTGGCGACAAAGGTGGCGCGCGCGGCGGCGGCCTGCTCGGCCTTGTCCTTGGCGTCGCGCAGCGCGTCTTCCATCTGGCGGCGCTCGGTGATGTCGAGGATGACCCCGTCGAGCCAGGTGACCGTGCCTTCGTCGTCGCGCACGCCGCTGCCGTTCTCCCACAGCCAGCGCACGCTGCCGTCCTTGTGCAGCAGGCGGTATTCGACCAGGTAGGGGCGGTCTTCGCGCAGCGCGGCTTCCAGCTCTTCGTTCACGCGCACGCGGTCGGTCGCGTGGATCAGGGTGCCGAACAGGCGGCGCGGATGGTCGCCCAGGAAGTCGGCGGCCGGGTAGCCGGTGACGCGTTCGACCGCGTCGCTGATAAAGACCATCGGCCATAGGCCGTCCAGCGTGCAGCGGAAGGAAATGCCGGGGATGTTGGCGATCAGGGAGCGGAACTGCGCTTCGCTGGCATGCAGCGCCTGCATGATCGCGCGGCGCTCGCTGATGTCGGTGATGAAGCAGACGAACAGGTCCTGCTTGTCCAGGCGCGCATGGCCGATGGCGCGGCGGATCGGCACCAGGCTGCCATCCTTGCGCTTGCCCATGATTTCGCTGCTGCCCGACATCGCCGGGGTGTAGCCTTCGGTGATTAGGCCCAGCAGGCCGTCGTGCGTGGCCGCGTCGTCATCGGCGACCAGCAGGCTGGCGCTGCGGCCGACGATCTCCTCGCGCCGCCAGCCGAAGATGCGTTCGGCCGAGGCGTTGAATTCGGTGATGGTGCCGTCGCGCGCGATCGTGATCACGCCGTCCACCGTGGTGGTGAGCAGGGCGCGCATCCAGGCTTCGCTGCGGCGCAGCTCCAGGAACATCATGCGGTAGCGCAGCAGGCCGTTGGCCGCGACCACCAGGCCGGTGAAGACCATGGTGATAAGCGAGATGACCAGGGCCAGGAAGTCGCTGTTCGAGGAGCCGGTGCCGCCAGGGTCGGCCTGGCCGACGAAGCGCGCGGCGGCCATGCCGGTGTAATGCATGCCGGCGATGGCGCAGCCCATCACGATGGCCGCCAGCAGCAGGCGGCGCGATTCGCTCAGCGAGCGGAAGCGCTTCAGGCCGAAGCGCACGCCCAGCGCCAGCGTGGCCAGCACCACTGCCACCACGATCGACAGGGCGAACATGGCCGGGTCATAGCGCAGCTGCAGGCGCATCTGCATGCCGGCCATGCCGGAATAATGCATGGCGCCGATGCCGGCGCCGACCAGCACGCCGCCGACCAGCAGGCCGACCGGGCCCAGGCGCTGGCGCGAAATCAGCGACAAGGCCACCGCCGAGGCGCCGATGCTGGGCAGCGCCGACAGGATGGTGGTCATCGGGTCATAGGTGATCGGCGTGCACAGGTTGAACGCCAGCATGCCGATGAAGTGCATGGCCCAGACGCCGGCGCCGAGGGCGAGGCTGCCGCTGCCGAGCACGAGCGCGCGGTGGCTGCGGCTGGCGGCCGCCTGGCCGGCGATCTGCAGGCCCATCCAGGACGAGAAAATGGCAATCAGGACCGACAGCAGGACAAAGCGCGGTTCATAGACGCCAAAGGTGAGCAGCGACGGATCGTCCGGAACTGAAAATAATTGCAGCATGGGGCGGCTTTTGCGGTGATTGGGCAGTGAAAAGCGCCCGGGAAAGGTCTCAGCAGTATCTCATTTTCGTAGAGGAAAGTCTCGTTGAAGGCAGGAATCATGCGAGTTTGACCCGTGTTTTTGTCGCGCAGGCGCCACCCTCGCCAGCCGCTGTACCGACATGCATTGCGGAAAAATTCCCTGTAGTGCTACTCTGCATTGATAAATCAATACAAGCGCGTGTGGATAGCGCAATGCGCAGGCGATCCAGCCAGGGAAAAACCTTGCTTACTCGAATTCTCGCGATAGCATTCGCGGTAGCCGGCGCTGCCGCCAGCGCCGCCAATGCCGCCGCCGGGACGGCGCCTGCCGCCCGGCCTCGGCTCTATATCACGACCGAAACATCGGCGCCGTCGAGCATGCTGGAGGGCACGCGCGTGACCGGCATCGCCACCGACAAGGTGCGCGAAGCGATGCAGCGCGCCGGCGTCGACTACAGCATCGAGCTGCTGCCCTGGAAGCGCGCCTACCTGGCTGCGCAGCAACGCCCGGATGCCTGCGTGTACTCGACCTCGCGTACGCCGGAGCGGGAAAACCTGTTCAAATGGGTGGGGCCGACCGACGTCGGCCAGTGGGTGATGCTGGCGCGCGCCGACAGCAAGCTGCTACTACGCAGCCTCGAGGATGCGCGCGGCCTGCGCATCGGCACCTACAACGGCGACGCCCGCGATGCCTACCTGCGGGCGCGCGGCTTCCGGGTCGACGCCGCCAATGAGGACCTTGCCAATGCCGGCAAGCTGCTGCTCGACCGCATCGACCTGTGGGCCGCCAGCCTGCGCACCGGCACCACCATCCTGTCCCGCTACGGCTACGACAAGAAGATCGTGCCACTGCTGGTATTCAACCGGATCGAGCTCTACCTGGCCTGCAATCCCGGGGTGCCCGATGCCGTCGTGGGGCGCCTGAACGCGGCCTTCGAAGCCATGGCGCGCGACGGCACGGCGCGGCGGATCGAGCGCAGTTACGAGAACTGGGGTGGACCGCTCAGGCAGCCGTGATGCTCGCCCGCATGGCTTGGCCAGTGGCAGAGTTTTTTGATGTGTAAATTATTCCGACGGAAATGTCGGACGAATCGAGGGGCAGGTCAATGTCACTGCCATGCTGGTGGGTGGTGCCTCCGGCCGGAATCGAACCGGCACGCCTTTCGGCGCTTGATTTTGAGTCAAGTGCGTCTACCAATTCCGCCACAGAGGCCCAATAGCAGGCGCGCATCTTAGCACATCGATTGCACGGATGACCAGCACCGGCGAAAGTATTGCGGCGACGAACCCTGTTACGGGCCGGAAGCGGCCCGTAGCGACGCCGCTGCCTACACAATCAGCAGGCGATGCGCTGCTGCAGCAGCCTCAGGCTGCCTACCGGGCCCACCACCTGCAGCGTGTGCGGCTGCACCGCCACTTCGATCGAGCCTTCGCGGCCGCGCAGCCAGGGCAGCGGGCGGAAGTAGCTGATGCGGTCGGCATCGGACCTGGTGCGCCGGTAGCCCAGCGACACCAGCGCTTCGTCGAGCGTGCTGATCATGTGATGGGCGTCGAAGCGGGTGCGCATCTCGAAGCTTCCCGGGCCCATCATGGCCACCGGCATCAGCCCGCCGACCAGGGCCGGCAGCACGATGAAGGGCAGCGGGGTTTCCGGGTCGATGAGGTGCAGTACCAGCATCAGCAGCGGCAGGCCGACGGCCATGGTAAGGACCCATGGGAACAGCTGCCGCCAGGTAGCGGGGCAACGCAGGAAGAAAGGCCGCTCGCGAATACGAACAATTTCCGAAAAGGTAACGCTTTTCATGGTATCTCCTCGCAGCGCTGCTCGATCGGTTGCGCCCGTATGGCAACAAAAAACGACCTGTTTTATTGTGCCGGTCTAGCTTACGGGGCAGTTGACTCCGCTCAAGCGCGCTATCTTGCATACATAGGTTCTCACATCAGGCTGGTGTGCTGCGCACCGGTGAAAAAGATGCAGGAATCGTGCCAGAACGAAAAAGGCCGCCGGCTGGGATGCCGGCGGCCCGCAAGGAAACAGTCAGGAAGGAGGATCAGCGGCTGCGCTGGAACAGCCGGAAGCGTTCGTCGCGGTCGGAGGCGCGCCGGCCTTCCCACAGCACGGTGCTGCCGCGCACGCCGTAGCGGCGCGCCAGCTTGTCGTCGTCGCGGTTCTTGATGCTGTCCTGGAGCAGGACATAGCGGCAAGCGCCGCCCGCCAGGGTGGTGAAGGGCAGGCGGCCGAAATAGGCCAGGGAGGCGCGCTGGGCCGGATTCACATTGGTTTCGATGCAGTCCGCGTCATGCGGCAGGGTTGCCGCGATCTGCTGGGCCACGCCGGCGTAGCTCTTGCTGTAGTTGAGGTCCGGCAGGAACAGGGTCATCAGGAGCACCCACAGCAGGATCAGGCCGCCCGAGGACAGCACCACCGCACGCCACAGCACCGAGGGCTGGCGCGACAGGCGCCAGTGGACCAGCATGATCCAGCCGACGCTGGTCGCGGCGGCCACCAGGAAGGCGATGATGCCGACTTCCGGCTTGAAGCCCGGCACCAGCTTGAGCGCGTTCTTGGCCAGCTGGGCCGGCCAGCCGGTGAGCTTCGCGATCCAGAACAGCCACACCAGCGCGCCCAGCATGGTCAGCACCATCACCGAGAACCAGTCGATCGCATTGATCGCGCCGCGCTTCATGGTCGGCAAGCCGAAGGCGGCCATCAGCGCCAGGGGCGCCAGCATCTTGAGGAAGTCGCTGTTTTCCGGCTCCGGGTCGCACAGCAGCAGCAGCGCGAGGGCGACGAAGAACATCACCGGCATCACGATGTGCAGCAGGTGCTGCTGGCGGCGCCAGGCCCAGATCGCCCACAGGGCGAACGGCCAGGCCGGCCAGAAGAACCAGACGCCGATGCGGAAGAAGCCCTTCAGCGAGGCCAGGCTGGGCAGCGCGAGCTGGCCGGCATTCCAGTCCAGCCACTCGCCGACCGGCGACAGGCCGTAGGGCTGGACCGTTGCTGCCGGCACGATCCAGGCCAGGGTGATAAGAAATCCGACACCTGCCGCGATGGCCAGGTGGCGCAGGCTGTCGCGGGTCGCCAGCTTCAGGTAGCGGGTGCAGGCATACAGCGCCAGCACCAGCACCGCCGGCACCACGATGCCGCGCGTGAGGGCCAGTGCGCCCAGCGACAGGCCGACCAGCACGGCATTGCGGGTCGAGGAGGTCTCGACGTAGCGCACCGCGCGGTACAGGAAATAGGCGAGCAGGGCGCCCTGCAGGGTGGCGGCCAGGGTCAGGTGGCTCTGCACCAGCAGGCCCAGGCAGCCGAGGTAGATCAGCACCGCGGTGTCGCCCAGCGTGCGGCCGTAGTCGTCGGGCTCGGGCTGGCCGCCGAAGGCCAGGCGCAGCGGCTGTGCTTCGGCGCGGCGGCCCAGGTGGAAGGCGGTGTACCAGAGCGACATGGCGCCGGTGACGAAGATGCCGATGGTGGAGACGCGCGCGGCCAGCACGTCGCCCAGGATCCAGCCGAACAGCTTGATGCACAGCGCGCCGAGCCAGAAGGCCAGCGGGCCTTCCTGGGCGGCTGCCAGGCCGGCGATGTTCGGGTATAGCCAGTCGTCGATGCCGCCGTGCGCCATCGTCCACATGATGCCGAAGGGGCCGGCGTCTTCCTTCCACGGGTGGCGGCCGATCAGGCCCGGCAGGATGTACAGCATGCCCAGCGCGAGCAGGGCCCAGCGGGGCAGTGCCAGTGTGGCGGCAGCGGGAAGGCGGACGGGTTTCATCGTTCAGTGCAGCGGGAAAGAATAGTCGCGTAGTATAGCCGCGAAAAAAAAGAAGCCGGGGATACCGGCTTCTTTTCTGGCAACTTCGGGCCCTGCGGACCCGGAGCTTGCGTGGTGCCCGGGCAGATTAGCCGTTGGCGACTGCGGTCTTCGAACCGACCGAACCGAACTTCTGGCGGAACTTCTCGACGCGGCCAGCGGTGTCGACGATCTTGTGCTTGCCGGTGTAGAACGGGTGCGATTCAGCCGAGACTTCGATCTTGACCAGCGGGTATTCCTTACCTTCGTAGGTAGCGGTTTCGCGGGTGTTGATGGTCGAACGGGTGATGAACTTGAAGTCGCAGGACACGTCGTGGAACAGGACTTCGCGGTAATCCGGATGGGTATCGGTCTTCATGATGTTGCTTTCTCTATGGTTGGTAGCCAAACGGCACTTCGTCGGTCGTCCTGCTTCTTGACCCGATTGCCGATCACTTGCCAGGGGTTGGACTGAACCGGCGATTATAAGCCGCTTCGGCGCTCCGGGCAAGAAAAAGGGCGGCCCGCAGGCCGCCCCTTGTCGCGCGATGTGCTACGGGATTTAACCGCCGCGGCGCATCATGTCGAAGAACTCGACATTGTTCTTCGTCGCGCGCATCTTGTCGAGGATGAACTCCATCGCCTCGATCTCGTCCATCGAGTACAGCAGCTTGCGCAGGATCCAGATTTTTTGCAGCTGGTCCGGCTTGATCAAGAGTTCCTCGCGGCGGGTGCCCGACTTGTTCAGGTTGATGGCCGGGTAGACGCGCTTCTCGGCCAGGCGGCGCTCGAGGTGCACTTCCATGTTGCCGGTGCCCTTGAATTCTTCGTAGATGACGTCGTCCATGCGCGAGCCGGTCTCGATCAGGGCGGTGGCGACGATGGTCAGCGAGCCGCCTTCCTCGACGTTACGCGCCGCGCCGAAGAAGCGCTTCGGACGCTGCAGGGCGTTGGCGTCGACACCACCGGTCAGCACCTTGCCCGAGGCCGGGATCACGGTGTTGTAGGCGCGCGCCAGGCGGGTGATCGAGTCCAGCAGGATCACGACGTCCTTCTTCATCTCGACCAGGCGCTTGGCCTTTTCCAGCACCATCTCGGCGACCTGCACGTGGCGGGTGGCCGGTTCGTCGAAGGTCGAGGCGACCACTTCGCCGCGCACCGAACGCTGCATCTCGGTCACTTCTTCCGGACGTTCGTCGATCAAGAGGACGATCAGGGTCACGTCCGGGTGATTCGCGGTAATCGCGTGGGCGATATGCTGCAGCATGACCGACTTGCCCGACTTCGGCGAAGCGACCAGCAGGCCGCGTTGGCCCTTGCCGATCGGCGAGATCAGGTCGACGATGCGGCCGGTGATGTTCTCGGCGCCGTTCATGTCGCGCTCGAGGCGCAGCGGCTCGTTCGGGTGCAGCGGGGTCAGGTTTTCGAACAGGATGCGGTGCTTCGAGGCTTCCGGCGATTCGCCGTTGACCTTGTCCACCTTCACCAGTGCGAAGTAGCGCTCGCCGTCCTTCGGCGTACGCACTTCGCCTTCGATCGAGTCACCCGTATGCAAGTTGAACCGGCGGATCTGCGACGGCGAGATGTAGATGTCGTCGGTCGAGGCCATGTAGCTGGCGTCCGGCGAGCGCAGGAAGCCGAAGCCGTCCGGCAGGACTTCGAGGGCGCCGTCGCCGAAGATCTGTTCGCCCTGCTTGGCGCGCTTCTTCAGGATCGCGAACATCAGTTCCTGTTTGCGCAGGCGGGCTGCGTTGTCGATGTCGAGGCCGATTGCCATCTCCAGCAGCGCGGAGACGTGCATTGCCTTCAGTTCAGATAAATGCATGTTTGTGTGGGTGTCCCGTGACGGGAAAGTAAAGGTAGGGGAGGGAACTACGTGGGTTATTTAAGCTGGGAAGCACCGGAGCCGGTCAGCTTCCCGACAATGACGGCAGCGCGGGCGCGCTGCCGCCGCTATGGTAGCAGTATCAGATGTTGCTGTCGATAAACTGAACCAGCTGGCCCTTGGCCATGGCGCCGACTTTTTGCGCAGCCGCTTCGCCGTTCTTGAACAGGATCAGGGTTGGGATGCCGCGGATGCCGAACTGGGCCGGTACGGCCTGGTTGGCGTCGACGTCGACCTTGGCCACCACCAGCTTGCCAGCGTACTGCTGGGCGACTTCTTCCAGGATCGGTGCAATCATCTTGCACGGGCCGCACCACTCGGCCCAGAAGTCGACCAGGACCGGTTGCTCGGACTTGAGCACTTCAGCATCGAAGTTTGCATCGGTGATGTGTTTAATGTTTTCGCTCATATGTTCCTCAAAAGAGGTAAGGATCAAGTTACGCCTGGCGGCCTGTGCCGATCCGGCGTGGTCCCGCCGGCCTGCGCGTACTGCTCATCGCGCTTCTCATCAAATAATTAGCTGCTACACAATGGTGGAGGCACTGTGTGCAAAATTCAATATGGAAAAACGGCAGGGGGTGTCAGGCGGGGATGTGCCGAATAATACCCCATTTTTTCGAAAAGTGTGGGTCGCCTTGTACAAAATCTCAACATTGCACCGCGAGGCGCAACTGCTCTATCGCCAGCGGCTTGGGGAGGGCCCCCGCCACTCGCAGCCCGAGGGCGCGCGCCAGCTCGGTGGCGGCGTCGCGCACGCCGTCTTCCAGCGCCGACACCAGGATCACCCGCCCGCTGAATCCTTGGCCGGCCGCGGCCTGCAGGAACTCGATGCCGTCCATTTCCGGCATCGCCAGGTCGCAGATCAGGAAATCCGGCGCATGGCGCGGCAGGACCGCCAGCGCGCGCCGCGCGTCGCACTCGGCATGGACGTCGAAGCGGCCGCTGGCGCCAGCCTCGTCGACCATGTCGAGCATCTCGCGCAGCACGTCGAGCATGAAGCGGTCGTCGTCGAGCAGCAGCACGCGGCGTGGTGCGGCATGCGGTGCGGGAGAAGAGGGCGGCTTCATGCGGGGAAGATGGGCGGCGTTCGGAAGGGAGCCATTATGGCGAATTTTTCCGGCCCCGTGCAGATATTGAACAGCTTCCGCCTCAAACGCTGCCGGTAAAGCGCGCCAAGTGGCCAGGATGCCACATCGTGGCCACCGAGGCGACCCGTCCGCCCGACGTGGTACGGCGGTGCAGCAACAGGCAGGGCTGGCCTTCGCCGATCGCCAGCATCGGCGCCACCTCGCCCGGCGCCGGCTGGGCTTCGATGGTGTAGCTCGCGCCCTGCAGCGGCGCAGCGGCCATCAGGTGCTCGTTCGGGGTGATGGCGCTGAAGTCCTGGTCCAGGTAGCGCGGCGCGCATTCCGGGTTGACCCAGCGGTCTTCGACCTGGATCGGCACGTCGTTCTCGAAGTGGACGATGATCGAATGGTAGAGCGTAGCGCCGGGCGCCAGCTCGAATTCGGCCGCCAGCTCGTCGGTGGCGATCTCGGCGCGCAGCAGGCGCAGGTGGCTGCGGTGGGCGCGGCCGCGCGCGCGGATCTCGTCGGCGATGTTGCGGATCTCGACCAGGGTGGCCTGGTACTTCTGCGGCGCCACATAGGTACCGGACCCCTGGCGCCGGGTCAGCACCTGCTCGGCGGTGAGCTCGCGCACCGCGCGGTTGACGGTCATGCGCGAGACGCCGAACTGGCGCACCAGCGCCTGCTCGGAGGGCACCAGGTCGCCTTCCTTCCAGCGGCCCGAGGCGATCTCGCCGACCAGGTAATCCTTGATGCGCTGGAAAATGGGGGTGCTGTCTTGCGTGATCGGTTCTTCCAAACTACTCTCCGGGAAGGTTTGAAGCGGCATGCAGCCGCCGACACCAAATTCTAGCATCGCAATTCGAAAGCAATACCCGGAGTGCCCCGTGGCCGCCAGGCGGCTAGGCTGTACTTATACTTACCGAACCGGGATTTCATCATGACCGCCATGACCAGCATCTTTGATACCGACGAGGCGCGCTGGGCCGCCGTGCAGCGCCGTGACCGCGACGCGGACGGCCAGTTCTATTATTCCGTGCGCAGCACCGGGGTGTACTGCCGGCCTTCCTGCCCCTCGCGCGGCGCGCTGCGCACCAACGTCGCCTTCCACGTCAGCCCGCTCGAGGCCGAGGCCGCGGGCTTCCGGGCCTGCCTGCGCTGCCGGCCGGACCAGCCGCCGCTGGCGCAGCGCCAGGCGGCCGCGGTGGCGCAGGCCTGCCGCCTGATCGACGAAGCGCAAGACGCCCCCGACCTCGACAGCCTGGCGCAGGCGGTGGGCATGAGCCGCTTCCACTTCCACCGCGTCTTCAAGGCGCATACCGGCGTGACGCCGAAAGCCTATGCGGCGGCGCGGCGCGGCGCACGCCTGCAGCAGGGCCTGGGGGCGGCGCCCAGCGTGACGGAGGCGCTGTACGAAGCCGGTTTCGGCTCGAGCGGACGCTTCTACGACGCCAGCACCGGGCTGCTGGGCATGACCCCCGGCCGCTACCGCGCGGGCGGGCAGGGCGAGACCATCCGCTTCGCCGTCGCGCAATGCTCGCTCGGCGCCATCCTGGTGGCCAGTACGGAGCGCGGCATCTGCGCGATCCTGATCGGCGACGAGCCGGAACCGCTGGTGCGCGACCTCGAGGCGCGCTTCCCGCAGGCCGAACTCAGGGGCGCGGAAGCCGAGTTCGAACGCACGGTGGCCCAGGTGATCGGCTTCGTCGAGGCGCCCCGCCTTGGCCTCGACCTGCCGCTCGATGTGCGCGGCACCGCCTTCCAGCGCCGCGTGTGGGAAGCGCTGCTCGCCGTTCCCGCCGGCTCCACGGTCAGCTACAGCGAACTGGCCGAACGCCTCGGGATGCCGACGGCGGCCCGCGCCGTCGCGGGGGCTTGCGCGGCCAACCCGGTGGCGGTGGCGATTCCCTGCCACCGCGTGGTGCGTACCGACGGAGCCCTGTCCGGCTACCGCTGGGGGATCGAGCGCAAGCGCACGCTGCTCGACCGCGAGGCGGGCCAGTGAAGGAGATCGATTGGGATCGCGTGGCCGGAGAGCTGGACGCCTTCGGCTGCGCCGTGATTCCCGGGCTGCTGGCGCCGCGGGACTGCGAGGCCGCTGCCGCCTTGTACGAGCGGCCGGCGCTGTTTCGCAGCCGCGTCGTGATGCAGCAGCACGGCTTCGGGCGCGGCGAGTACCAGTATTTCGCGTATCCGCTGCCGGCGCCGCTCGAGGCCTTGCGCGGCGCCCTGTATCCGCCGCTGGCCGGCATCGCCAACCGCTGGCACCAGAGCTTGGGCATCGAGACCCGCTTTCCGCCTGAGCATGCGGACTACCTGGCGCGCTGCCACGCAGCCGGCCAGGGCAAACCCACGCCGCTGCTGCTGCGCTACCGCGAAGGCGACTACAACTGCCTGCACCAGGACCTGTACGGCGAGCTGGTGTTCCCGCTGCAGGTGGCGGTGCTGCTGTCGCGGCCTGGCGTCGACTTCGAGGGCGGCGAGTTCGTATTGACGGAGCAGCGCCCGCGCATGCAGTCGCGCGCCGAGGTGGTGCCCCTCGCGCAGGGCGATGCGGTCGTGTTTGCGGTCAACCAACGGCCGGTGCAGGGCACGCGCGGCGTGTACCGGGTGGCGATGCGGCATGGCGTCAGCCGGCTGCGGCGCGGCATGCGGCACACCTTGGGGATCATCTTTCATGACGCCGGGTAGGGCGGCTATGCCCTGGCCTTGATTTTCTATACACTTCTCCGTGCCGTGCCCATAAGGCGCGGTCACCCATACAAAAACGGAGAATTGATAAGCATGCGCGCGCGCCAGATCCCCCTGTCTTCCCTGATCGTCCTTGCCGGCCTCGGCGTCCTCGGGTCGGCCCACGCCGACACCGTCATCACCAACGCCAACGGCTACACCCTGAACGCCAAGGGCGAGCTGGTGCAGTTCAGCGCGCTGGCTTTCGACGATCGCGGACGCATCCTTGCCGTCGGCAGCAATGCCGAGGTGAGCGCCAAGGCGAAGAATGCGCGCCAGGTGGACATGCAGGGCCGCACCGTGCTGCCGGGCCTGATCGACGCCCACGGCCACGTGTTCGGCCTGGGCCAGCAGCTGACCCAGCTCGACTTGTCCAGCACCACGTCGCTGGACGGCGCCATCAAGGCCATCGCCGGCTATGCCAAGGCAAATGCGAACCATGCCTGGATCCGCGGCCGCGGCTGGAACCAGGAAAACTGGAAGCTGGGCCGCTTCCCGACCGCCGCCGAACTCGACGCCGTGGTGTCCGATCGCCCGGTCTGGCTGGAGCGCGTGGACGGCCACGCCGGCTGGGCCAACAGCCGCACGCTGGCGCTGGCCGGCATCACGAAATCGACGCCGGATCCGGCCGGCGGCAAGATCATGCGCGACGCGAACGGCGAAGCCACCGGCGTGCTGGTGGACGCGGCGCAGGAACTGGTGACCAAGGTCATGCCGGCCCAGACCGAGGCGGAAGGGCGCGTCATGCTGGATAAATCGCTGCAGGAGATCGCGCGCATGGGCTTGAGCACCGTGCACGACGCCGGCATCGGCGTGGCGGAAGACCGCCTGTACCGCGACTACGCGGACAGGAAGAAGCTGACCGCGCGCGTGTACGCCATGATCGGCGGCACCGGCGAGGATTTTGACCAATTGGCAAAAAATGGCCCGCTGAAGGACTACGCCGACGGCATGTACGCGCTGCGCTCGGTCAAGCTGTATTCGGACGGCGCGCTGGGCAGCCGCGGCGCCGCCCTGCTCAAGCCCTACAGCGACGAGCCGCATTCGCACGGCCTGCTGTTCTTCAAGGCCGCGCAGATGGACGCCATGATGACCAAGGCCATGCGCAAGGGCTACCAGGTCAACGTGCACGCCATCGGCGACGCCGGCAACAAGCAGATCCTCGACATCTACAAGAAGGAGCTGGCCGCCACCAAGAGTGCAGGGCAGCGCCACCGCATCGAGCACGCCCAGGTCGTGACCCTGGACGACATCCCGCGCTTCAAGTCGCTCGGCATCATCCCGTCGATGCAGCCGACCCACGCCACCTCGGACAAGAACATGGCCGAGACCCGTGTCGGCCCGGAACGCATCAAGGGCGCCTACGCCTGGCGCAGCTTCCTGCACCAGGGCTCGCGCATCGCCTGCGGCTCGGACTTCCCGGTCGAATCGCCGAACCCATTCTTCGGCATCCACGCCGCCGTCACCCGCATGGACCACGCCGGCCAGCCGGTGGCCGGCTGGTATCCGAACCAGGCCATGTCGCTGAAAGAAGCCTTCCGCTGCTTCACCCTGGATGCGGCCTATGCCGGACACCAGGAAAACAGCCTGGGTTCGCTGGAGCCGGGCAAGCACGCCGACTTCATCGTGATCGACCGCGACCTGTTCCGCATGCCGACCTACGACATCTTCAAGACCGGCGTGCTGGAGACCTGGGTGGGTGGCAAACAGGTGTTCAAAAAGTAAGCCGGAAAAATGAGGTAACCGTAGGGTGGGCGGCTCGTAATCCGGGCCACTGGCCCGGATTACCCCACGCGGCGATAGTGAGCAGTGAGATCATCCGGCGCGCAAGCGGAGCCGTTTACTATCGCCGCGTGGGCAGGAAACCTGCCCACCCTACAGAGGCATCAAAGCGGTCGACAAAATGAATTGACTTGGTTGTATAGACAACTTAGACTCATTGCAGTTTCCAACCCAGGAGCCGCCATGAACTCACCGATGCCCCACGACCCCCGCTTCGATCCCACCCGCGTCATCCGCGCCCCGCGCGGCAGCGAACTCTCCTGCAAGAGCTGGCTGACCGAAGCCGCCTACCGCATGATCCAGAACAACCTCGACAATGAGGTGGCCGAGAACCCGCAGGCACTGGTGGTCTACGGCGGCATCGGGCGCGCCGCGCGCAACTGGGAATGCTACGACCAGATCCTCGCCTCGCTGCGCGAACTGGAAGACGACCAGACCCTGCTGATCCAGTCCGGCAAGCCGGTCGGCGTGTTCCGCACTCATGCGGACGCCCCGCGCGTGCTGCTGGCGAACTCCAACCTGGTGCCGAAATGGGCCAACTGGGAACACTTCAATGAACTGGACCGCAAGGGCCTGTTCATGTACGGCCAGATGACCGCCGGCAGCTGGATCTACATCGGCACCCAGGGCATCGTGCAGGGCACCTACGAGACCTTCGCCGAAGCCGGGCGCCAGCACTTCGGCGGCGACATGGCGGGCCGCTGGATCCTGACGGCCGGCCTGGGCGGCATGGGCGGCGCCCAGCCGCTGGCCGCCACCTTTGCCGGTGCGGTCTCGCTCAACATCGAATGCCAGCAGAGCAGCATCGATTTCCGCCTGCGCACCCGCTACCTCGACAAGCAGGCGCGCGATATCGACGAGGCGCTGGCGATGATCAAGGAATACACCGCGAAGCGCGAAGCCGTCTCCATCGGCCTGCTCGGCAATGCGGCCGACGTGTTGCCGGAACTGGTGCGGCGTGCACGCGCGGGCGGCCTGGTGCCGGATCTGGTCACGGACCAGACCTCGGCCCACGACCTGATCAACGGCTACCTGCCGTCCGGCTGGACCGTGGAAGAGTGGAAGGCCGCCCAACAGGACCCGGCCCAGCACGCGCGCCTGAAGGCGGCGGCAGCAGGCTCGTGCGCCGTGCACGTGCGCGCCATCCTCGACTTCAAGGCCATGGGTTCGTATGCCGTCGACTACGGCAACAACATCCGCCAGGTGGCCAAGGACGAAGGCGTCGAGAATGCCTTCGATTTCCCGGGCTTCGTGCCGGCCTACATCCGTCCCCAGTTCTGCGAAGGCCGCGGCCCGTTCCGCTGGGTGGCGCTGTCGGGCGACCCGGAAGACATCCATAAAACCGACGCCAAGATCAAGGAACTGTTCCCGCAGCACGCACGCGTGCACCGCTGGCTCGACATGGCGCGCGAACGCATCGCCTTCCAGGGCCTGCCGGCGCGCATCTGCTGGCTCGGCCTGGGCGAGCGCCACCTGGCCGGCCTGGCCTTCAACGAGATGGTGCGCACGGGCGAACTGAAGGCGCCGATCGTGATCGGCCGCGACCACCTCGACACCGGCTCGGTGGCGAGCCCGAACCGCGAGACCGAAGCCATGCGCGACGGCACCGATGCGGTGTCCGATTGGCCGCTGCTGAACGCCCTGCTGAACACGGCCGGCGGCGCGACCTGGGTCTCTCTGCACCACGGCGGCGGCGTGGGCATGGGCTATTCGCAACACTCGGGCGTGGTCATCGTGGCCGACGGTACCGAGGCGGCAGCCAAGCGACTGGCGCGCGTGCTGGTCAACGACAGCGGCTCGGGCGTGATGCGTCACGCCGACGCCGGCTATGAAAGTGCAATCGAGACGGCCAAGCGCAATGGCCTGAATCTCCCAATGATCAAGTAAGGCAGTACACCATGAACGACTCGCACCACCACCTGACCCTGCAACCGGGCGAACTGACGCTCAGCGACCTGCGCGCCGTCTGGGCCGCCCACGTGCCATTGAGCCTCGCGCCCGAAGCGTGGCAGGCCGTCAACGCCTCCTGCGCCCTGGTCCAGCAAATCACTGCCAAGGGCGACCCGGCCTACGGCATCAACACCGGTTTCGGCATCCTGGCCAAGGCCCACATCCCGAACGACCAGCTGGAAGCGCTGCAGCGCAACCTGATCCTGTCGCACGCGGTCGGCACCGGCGAACTCATCGCCGACAACATCGTGCGCCTGATCGTGCTCACCAAGATCGGCAGCCTGGCGCGCGGCTATTCCGGCGTGCGCCCCCTGATCATCGAGACCCTGATCGCCCTGTACAACGCAGGCATCATGCCGGCGATTCCCTCGCAGGGCTCGGTCGGCGCCTCGGGCGACCTGGCGCCGCTGGCGCACATGACCCTCGCCATGCTGGGCGTCGGCCCTGTGCGCTATAAAGGCGAACTGATGGACGCCAGGCAGGCGCTGGGCGCCGCCGGCATCGAGCCGGTGACCCTGGCGGCGAAAGAGGGCCTGGCCCTGATCAACGGCACCCAGGTCTCGACCGCGCTGGCCCTGCACGGCCTGTTCATGGCCGAGCGCGTGCTGGAAGCGGGCATGGTGGCCGGCGCCCTCTCGGTCGACGCCGCACGCGGTAGCGACGCGCCCTTCGACCCACGCATCCACGCGGTGCGCGGCCAGCCGGGCCAGATCGCGGCAGCCGCCATCTACCGCGAGCTGGTGGCGGGCAGCGCCATCCGCGCCTCGCACCTGGTGGGCGACGAGCGCGTGCAGGACCCGTACAGCCTGCGCTGCCAGCCGCAGGTGATGGGGGCGGCGATGGACCTGATCGCCAATGCCGGCCGCACCCTGCTGATCGAAGCGAACGCCGTCACCGACAACCCGCTGCTGTTCCCCGACGACGGGGCGATCATTTCAGGCGGTAACTTCCATGCCGAGCCGGTGGCCTTTGCCGCCGACACGCTGGCGCTGGCCATCGCCGAAGTCGGCGCGCTGTCGGAACGCCGCATCGCGCTGCTGATCGACGCCAACCTGTCCGGCCTGCCGGCCTTCCTGGTGAAGGAACCGGGTCTGAACTCGGGCTTCATGATCGCCCACGTCACCGCCGCCGCGCTGGCATCGGAAAACAAGTCGCTGGCCCATCCGGCCAGCGTCGACAGCCTGCCGACCTCGGCCAACCAGGAAGACCACGTCAGCATGGCCACCTTCGCGGCGCGCCGCTTGGACCAGATGGCGCACAATACCTCCGTGATCGTGGGCATCGAGCTGCTGGCGGCGGCGCAGGGCATCGAGTTTCACCGCCCCTTGAAGAGCTCCGAGCACCTCGAGCACGTGCACGCCCAGCTGCGCGCGCGTGTCGCCCCGTACGATGCGGACCGCTTCTTCGCCCCGGACATCGAGGCCGCGCGCCTGATGGTCGTGAACGGCGAACTGTCGGCATCAATCAAGGAACTGTTCACGGTTCTGCACCCTTAATCATTTCACCCAGGAGAGGCAATGGATTTCCGGTTCAAGGCAGGCAGGCTCCCCATGCTCGTGTCGATGCCCCATGCGGGCACCGACATCCCGGACGAGGTCGCAGCCAACATGGCGCCCTGCGCCACGGCGCGCGCGGACACCGACTGGCACCTGCCGGAACTCTACGGCTTCCTGGAAGAGTTGAAAGTGTCGACCATCTCGGCGCGCTGGTCGCGCTACCTGATCGACCTGAACCGCCCCCCCGAGAACACCAACCTGTATCCCGGGATGGACACCACGGGGCTGTGCCCGGTCGACACCTTCGGCCGCGAGAGCCTCTACCTGCCGGGCAAGACGCCGGACGAGGCCGAGGTGCGGCGCCGCCTGGAGCGCTACTGGATGCCCTACCACGAGCAGCTGCGCGCGGAGCTGGACCGCTTGACACGTGAATTCGGCAGCGTGGTGCTGTGGGACGCACATTCGATCGCATCGATCGTGCCGCGCTTCTTCGAAGGCCGCCTGCCTGACTTGAATTTCGGCACCGCCGACGGTACGTCCTGCGCTCCCGGACTGGAACAGGCGGTGGTGGGCGTCGCCCGCGCCCAGGACCGCTTCAGCATCGCGGTCAACGGCCGCTTCAAGGGCGGCCACATCACCCGCAAGTACGGCCAGCCGGAGCAGGGCGTGCACGCGATCCAGCTCGAGATGTGCCAGTGCCTGTACATGAACGAACAAGCCCCGTTCGAATATCGCCCTGAGGTGGCGGCGCAAGTTCAGCCGCTGTTGCAGGACATGATCGGCGCGGGGCTAGCGTGGGTGCGCGCATGAGAGCCCTGTTCGCCCGCCATGCGCTGCTGCCGGATGGCTGGCGGCGCGACGTGCTGCTCGAATGGGATGCGCAGGGCGACCTGACCCGCGTCGACGCGCAGGCCGCCCCGCCCCTGGGCGTGGCGCGGGCCGACTACGTCTTGCCGAGCATGGTCAACCTGCACTCGCACGCCTTCCAGCGTGCGCTGGGCGGCCTCACCGAGCGTGCCGGCGAGGGTCCGGACAGCTTCTGGACCTGGCGCGACCTGATGTACCGCTTCGCCGCCCGCATCACGCCCGAGCAGATCGAGGCCATCGCCGCCCAGCTGTTCGTGGAATGCCTGCGCCATGGCTATACCTCGCTGTGCGAGTTCCACTACCTGCAGCGGGGGCCGGATGGCGAAGCCTATGCACGACCGGCCGAAACCGCCGAGCGTGTGGCTGCCGCCGGCCAGGCCACCGGCATGGGCCTGACCCTGCTGCCGGTGCTGTACAGCCATGCCGGCTTCGGCGAGCAGCCACTGCGTCCGGAGCAGCGGCGCTTCCGCACCGGCGTCGACGATATCCTCGGGATCGTCGAGGCGCTCCAGCCCCTGCGCGGCGGCCAGCTGGAAGTCGGCGCCGCGCCGCATTCGCTGCGCGCGGCCAGCATCGCGCAGGTGCGCGAGCTGGCGGCCGGCCTGCCGGATGGACGTCCGCTGCACATCCATATCGCCGAGCAGATGCCCGAGGTCGAGCAGAGCATCGCCTTCAGCGGCCGGCGTCCGGTCGAGTACCTGGTGGAGCAGATCGGGCTCGACGAACGCTGGTGCCTGGTGCATGCGACCCACCTGAACGATGCCGAGGTGGCGGCGATCGCGCAGAGCGGCGCCGTCGCCGGCCTGTGCCCGACCACCGAAGCCAACCTCGGCGACGGCCTGTTCCCGCTGCAGGCCTACATCGAGCTGGGCGGCCGCTTCGGCATCGGCAGCGACAGCCACGTATCGCAAAGTCCGGTCGAGGAGCTGCGCTGGCTGGAATACGGCCAGCGCCTGGTCCACCAGCGCCGCAATATTGCGTTCACACGTCAACAGCGCGACGTCGGCCAGTACTTGTGGCAGACTGCCTTGCGCGGCGGCGCCCAGGCGGCCGGCCGCAAGGTGGGCGCGCTCGCGCAAGGCCTGCGCGCCGACCTCCTGGTGCTGGACGGGAGCCATCCGAACCTGGACGGCGTGGGCGACGAGGACGTGCTCGGCCGTTTCCTGTTCTGTGGTAACGACAACCTGGTGCGCGACGTGCTGTGCGGCGGGCGCTGGGTGGTGCAGGGCGGACGCCACGTGGCGCAGGAGGCGGTCACGCAGCGCTACCGCCAGGCCATGAATGAATTGCGCGAGGTGAGCCAATGACCGTACTGATCCCATTCGCGGGACTGTCGCCGGTGCCGTGGAAGAACGGCGGCGGCAGCACGACCGAAATCGCCATCGGGCCGCCGGACTCCGGCTTCGAGGACTTCGACTGGCGCGTGAGCCTGGCCACCATCGAGAAGGATGGCGCCTTCTCTGCCTTCCCCGGCGTGGACCGGACGCTGGCCCTGGTCGAGGGCCACGGCATGACGCTGGAAATCGACGGCGAGCCGACCCTGGTGACCGATACCGAGCCGGTAGTGGCTTTCGACGGCAGCTCGCAGGTCATCGCGAAACTCAGCCGCGGCGGCAGCACCGACTTCAATGCCATGACGCGCAGCGAACGCTGCTACCACACCTTCGGCCGGCGCCGGCTGTCGGGCGATTCGTCCACATTCGTGGCGCGCGCCGACGTGACCGTGCTGTTCCTGGCGGAGGGCGACGCCCTCGAGCTGCGCAACGAAAAGGAGCGTATCGGCATGGTGCGCTACGACGCGGTTGTGCTGGAGCCCGGCTCGACTTGGCGTCTCGAAGCGGGGCAGGGCATGATCTACATCGTGGACGTCTGGTACCACGAGGAAGAAGACGAAGAAAGCTATGAGTGAGGCTGTGGACCTGCTGTTCACCAACGTGAATCTGGCCACGATGGTGCCTACCGCCGTGGACGGCTACGGCGAGATGCCTGACGCCGCGCTGGCCGTGAAGGATGGCCGCATCGCCTGGCTCGGCGCGCGCCGCGATGCGCCGCCGGCCAGCGCGGAACACGACTGCGGCGGCGCCTGGATGACGCCGGGCCTGGTCGACTGCCACACCCACGTCGTCCACGCCGGTAACCGCAGCAAGGAATGGGAGGCGCGCCTGAACGGCGCCAGCTACGAGGACATCGCGCGCCAGGGCGGCGGCATCATGTCCACCGTGCGCGCCACGCGCGACGCCGACGTCGAGGCGCTGCTGGCGCAAAGCCTGCCGCGCGTGGCCAGGCTGCTGTCCGAGGGTGTGACGACGCTCGAGATCAAGTCGGGCTACGGCCTGGCGCTGGACGCCGAGGCGCGCATGCTGCGCGCCGCGCGCGAAGTGGCCGGGCGACTGCCGGTGCGGGTGGCCACCACCTTCCTCGGCGCCCATGCGCTGCCGCCGGAATTCGCGGGCCGGGCCGACGATTACGTGACTGAAGTATGCGAACGCATGCTGCCGCAACTGGCGCAGGAAGGGCTGGTCGACGCGGTGGACGCCTTCTGTGAACGGATCGGCTTTACCCATGCGCAGACCGAGCGCATCTTCCTCGCTGCGCGGGCACTCGGTTTGCCGGTCAAGCTGCATGCCGAACAGCTGTCCGACCAGCAGGGCGCCGAGCTGGTGGCGCGCCATGGAGGCTTGTCGGCCGACCACCTCGAATACCTGAGCCAGGCCGGCATCGACGCAATGGCGCGCGCGGGCACGGTGGCGGTGCTGCTGCCGGGCGCCTACTACTTCTTGCGCGAGACCAGGCAGCCGCCGACCGCGGCGCTGCGCGAAGCGAAGGTGGCGATGGCGGTCGCCACCGACTGCAACCCCGGCACCTCGCCGATGACCTCCCTGCTGCTGGCCATGAACATGGCCTGCACCCTGTGGCGCCTGACGCCGCAGGAAGCCTTGCTGGGCGCCACCATCCACGCCGCACGCGCCCTCGGCCTGCACGAGGATATCGGATCGCTGGAAGTGGGGAAGCGGGCCGACCTGGCCCTGTGGGACATTGCCCGCCCGGCCGACCTGGCCTATGCCATGGGATCGAATCCTTGCCGCAGCGTCGTCAACGGCGGTGTCTTGCGTGCTGCGCACATCAGCGTGTGAACATACGGAGACAGGGCAAGCCTTATCCGTTACGCATGCACAAGCAACGCCCTCTTGAATAGGGTGTGCTTGACCTTCATCAAACCACCAATTTCCAGCTCGGGAATTATCAGTTCAACGGCAGCAAAAAACCGGTTTGGTAACAAGGGTAACCGGATGTAAGGCCTAATTGAATATTAAGAATCCACACTTATAGTAATAGCGTGTGATTCACCATCTCCCCTCCCCATTTGACAAAATGGGTTCGCCCACGGCGCCTCACGGCCCCGTGGGTTTTTCTTTATACGCGGCGTTCCGCTAATGCGGTGAGGGTGTCGCCGGTGAGCCGGCAGATGCGCCAGTCGGGCAGGATGTCGGCGCCCATCTGCTGGTAGAACCCGATCGCCGGCGCGTTCCAGTCCAGCACCGACCATTCGAAGCGGCCGCAGTTGCGCTCGACCGCGATTTGCGCGAGGCGCGTCAGCATCCTGGTGCCATAGCCCTTGCCGCGGTGCGACTGGCGCACGTACAGGTCTTCCAGGTACAGCCCCTTTTTGGTCAGGAAGGTCGAGAAGTTATGGAAGAACAGCGCGAAGCAGACCACTTCGCCGTTCTCCTCGCCGATGATGGCTTCGCAGGACGGGCGGCTGCCGAACAGGCCCTCGTGCAGCAGGTCTTCGGTGGCGACCACCAGGTGTTCGAGTTTCTCGAACACGGCCAGCTCCACGATCATGGAATGGATGTGGGTAACGTCGGTGGGTTGGGCGGGACGGATGGAGAAAGTGGTGCTCATGGCGTTTCGAGTGGATTGTTCAGGTTTGCGGATTGCACGGGTTTGGCCGCGGGTGCGCGCAGGGCCCAGGCCACGCTGGCCAGGCACAGGACCATGCCGGCGAATTCGACGGGGCCGGGACGGTAGCCTTCGAGCTTGATCGACAGCAGGACCGACAGCACCGGCGTGATCACGCCGATGTAGACGGTCTTCTGCGCGCCGATGCGCCCGATCAGGGTGAAGTAGGCGAAGAAGGCGATGACCGAGCCGAAGATCGACAGGTAGACCAGGCCGGCCCAGTAGGTCGGGCTGCTCGGGATGACGAAGCGGTCGCCATGCGCCAGCGACCACACGGTCACCAGCGACGCGCCCCACAGCATCGACCAGGCCATGGTCAGGGGCAGGTTTTCGCATTGTTCCTTCACCTTGGTGACGACGATGCTGCCGGCCGAACTGGCGATGGTGGCAGCCAGGGCGAGGATCACGCCGGCGATGAAGGCGGGGCTGCCGCCGGCCTGGAAATCGCGCCAGGCGGTGCCGATCGAATGCCAGAACAGCAGGGCGACGCCGGCGATCGCGACCACGCCGCAGGCCACGGTGCGGCGGCTGATGCCAGTGCCGAAGAACAGGCTGCTCAGCAGCGGCGTCCAGAACACCATCAGCGCGAACACCACCGCCACCAGGCCCGACACCACGTACTGCTCGGATTGATAGGTGCACAGGTAGGAGATGCAGAAGGTGAGCACGCCCTGCAGCGCCATCCAGCCGTGGGTGCGCAGCGGCAGGCGCAGGCTGTCGCGGCGCACCAGGCAGATGAGGAACAGGGTGGCCGCGGCCAGGAAGAATCGGTAGGCTACCGAGACGGCGGGCGGCGCTTCGCCCAGCTGCAGGGTGATGGCGAAGAAGGTCGAGCCCCAGATCAGGGAGGCGACGGTGAAGAGGACGGAAGAAGGCATCGCGCGAGTATACGTGCTCCCGCGCGTTCTTGCAGGTTGAATGAATACGCCTTAGTACGCGAGATTCATGCGGCGATACAGGAAGGACAGCACGAACAGCGGCCCAATCAGCAGGAAGCGCAGGTCCTCGAAGAAGGACGGCTTCTTGCCCTCGATCTTGTGGCCGATGAACTGCCCGATCCAGGCCACCACGAAGATCGCGATCGACACCGGCAGCACCGTCATGTCCGGCATCAGCGCGAGTAAGCCTAGCATCACCGCGCTCATGACGCCCATGCCGAGGGCGAACCCGCGCGACAGCTTGGTGTAGTAGTAGAGCGAGGCGAGCGTCGCCGCGATCGCCACCACCGGGTGGATCGCCCACAGGATGCCGAGCAAACTCAGGACGATCAGCGGGATGCACACGAAGTGGATGATCTCGTTGGTGTGGTTGCGGTGGCTTTCGGCGTAGCGCGCCAGCAGGACGTCGATGTTGCGGGGGGATGCGCTGTGGTCCATGCTTGTCTCCGTGTGCTCTGTTGTTTCGGCCGATTCTACACCGTCTCCAGCTCCTGTTGAACGCTGGGCCGCGGCGCCTGCAGGCGCAGGTTCGGGTGGGCCGCGAACAGCTCGGAAATCCATTCGACGAACACGCGCACCTTGGCCGACAGGTGGCGATTCTGCGGGTAGACCACGTGCACCGGCAGCGCGTCGCTGCTCCACTCGGGCAGCACCTGCACCATGCGCCCCGCCGCGATGTGCTGCGCCAGCAGGTAGTCCGTCATCATGATGACGCCCAGTCCCGCCAATCCCGCATGCACATAGGCGTTCGAGTCGTTCAGGGCGATCGAGCCGGGCAGCGCCACTTCGATGCGCTCGCCGTCGCGAGTGAAGTCCCATTTCGAGATCTTGCCGGTCTTGGCCGAGAAGTAGTTGACGCAGCGGTGGCGGTCCAGGTCGCGCGGATGTTCCGGCATGCCGTAGCGTTCGATGTAGGCAGGCGAGGCGGCGGTGACGAAGTTGATCACGCCGATGCGGCGCGCGATCAGGTTTGGGTCCACCAGCTCGCCGCCGCGCACGGCGCAGTCCACCCCTTCCTCGACCAGGTCGACCGGACGGTCGGTGCTGCCCAGTTCGAGCGTGATGTCCGGGTAGCGCTCGAAGAAGGCGGGCAGGGCGGGGATCAGGATTTCCGAGGCCAGGCCGGTGGGCGTATCGATGCGCAGCCGCCCGCTCGGGCTCAGGCGGTGGCGCGACAGCGATTCCTCGGCGTCGCGCACATCCGACAGGATCTGCACGCAGCGTTCGTAGTAGGCCGCGCCGTCCGAAGTGATCATCACCTGGCGCGTCGTGCGGTGCAGCAGCTTGACCGACAAGGTCGATTCCAGCGTCTGTACCAGCGTCGAGACCGTCGCCTTGGGCAGGTTCAGCATTTCGGCCGCCTTGGTGAAGCTGCCGCAGTCGACCACCTGGATGAAAACTTCCATGGCCTGGAGCTTGTTCATGAGGATCTCACCTTCCCGATTTGGCCGATTGTTCGGCAATCTGAACAATCAATTCGTTATTGACATCTTTATCCGATTGTAGTTGAAGACTATAGTGTGTGCATCGCAACAAAATGTAAACATAAACGGAGCTGGTCATGAGCATGCGGGACGGAATCTTCACCACGGTAGCAGTGACCCTGAGCGGGGTAGCGCTGGCAGGCCTGCTGGGGACCGACGCCTATTCGCAGGCTGCCGGCGCGGAAGCGCGCGGCCTGAAGGCACTCTCGATCCAGCTGGAACTGGATTGCGACGCATGCCCGGAAGGCGAATCCAGCCGCTGGGCCGCGGCGCCGGAAGGAGGCCGCCAATGAGCGCGGTACTCGAACGCGAAGTAGCCGCCACGGCAAGCGTGGACGTGCGCGAGCTGGAAGTGGCCGGCGCACAGGGAGCGCTTGCCGCGCGCCTGTACACCGCCGGCACGCCCGCCAAGCGCGATACGCTCGTCGTGTTCTTTCATGGCGGCGGCTTCGTCTCGGGCGACCTGCAGGAGGCGGACGAATTCCTGCGCCATATGGCCCAATGCAACGAAGAGCGCGCGGTGCTCGCCTCGAACTACACCCTGGCAACGGTGAGCCCCTTCCCGGCCGCGGTGGAAGATGCGCACGCCGTGCTGCTCTGGACCACCAAACACAAGGCAAAGCTCGGCTGGTCCGGCAAGAAGCTGGTGGTGATGGGCATCGAGGCAGGCGCCAACCTGGCCGCCGTCTGCGCCCTGATGGCGCGCGACCGCGCCGCCCCCAAGCTGGCCGGCCAGATCCTGATCATGCCGATGCTCGATCCCGGCCTGTCCACCGGCTCGATGCGCCAGATGAACCAGTGCCCCGACCGCGAAAAAGTCACCAGCGACTGCGCCGCCGCCTACCGCGGCTACCTGCCGCACGCCGCCGACCGCGCGCATCCGTATGCCTCGCCGCTGCGTTCGACCCGATTGAAGAACCTGCCGCCTGCCTTGATCCTCTCCGCCGAGGACGACCCATTGTGCGACGAGGCCGAACAATACGGCGCCAAACTGATCAACGCCGGCGTCCGCACCACGGTGCGGCGCATGCCGCCGGCGCCCCTGCAGGAGCCCGACGGGCGCAATGAATGTGCATGCAAGGTGCACGCGCTCGCCGAGATCGCCACCTTCCTTGCGGGACTGGACCGCTGACCAGTCAGCGCCAGAGCTAACCATCACTGCCTTCCCAAAAAACCACGTGCCGCGAGCACGAGGGAGGCCCGTTTTTTCCCAAAAATTCGTCGCTCCGGCGACGTGAGGGAACCGTCTAACGAAAGAGGTGAGCCATGAACATGCACCACCTGCGCACCGTGCGCTGTTGACGCCAGTGCTTCTTCCGCGCTGAGCGCGCGGCCTCCATACCAGTAAGGAATGCGGCATCCACGCCTGCGGGCGTGGACAGGCCCTCTTTTTCCCCGCATCCGGCTCGTACCCGGCTGCGGACAGGGAAGTTTTTGTCTCTTCAATAAGAAAGGTTGATCATGACTAACCAACGACACATGGGCAAAGTAAGGACACTCGTCGGGCTGCTCGCAGCTGCAGGCCTGGCAGGCGCAGTGCTCACCGGTTGCGCCGACGCCAACAGCAAGGACGGCGCAGCCGCCGCGGCGCCCGCCGCGCCGCCGGTTTCCGCCGCGGTCGTTATCGAAAAGCCGGTGCTTGAAACCCAGGAATTCTCGGGCCGCCTGGAAGCCGTAGAAGAGGTCGAGATCCGTTCGCGCGTCAGCGGCTACATCACCGCCGTCAATTTCAAGCCGGGCGCCGAAGTGAAGAAGGGCGAGGTGCTGTTCGTGATCGATCCGCGCCCCTACCAGGCCGAAGCCGACCGCGCAGGCGCTGCCGCCAGCGCGGCCCGCGCCAGAGCCGACCTGGCGCGCCTGGAACTGCAGCGCGCCGAGCGCCTGCTGCTCGATAAGGCGATCGCCCAGCGCGAGTTCGACGAAAAGGCCGCCGCTCAGAAGGAACTCGACGCCAACGCCAGGGCTGCCCAGGCGCAGTATGAAGCGGCGCGCCTGAACCTGGCGTACACCCGCGTCACGGCGCCGATCGACGGCCGCGTGTCGAAGGCCGAGATCACCCTCGGCAACCTGGTCGATGCCAGCGCCGTGCTGACCTCGGTGGTTTCGCTGGAGCGCATCTACGCCAGCTTCGACGGCGACGAACAGACCTACCTGCGCGTCGGCGCCCAGCGCGACAAGGAAGCGGTGGTGAAGGTCGGACTGGCCAACGAAGAGGGCTTCCCGCACGAGGGCAAGCTCGAATTCGTCGACAACCAGCTCGACGCCCGCACCGGCAGCGTGCGCATGCGCGCTACCCTGGCCAACAAGGACAGCGCCCTGGCGCCCGGCCTGTTCGCCCGCGTGCAGGTGGGCAGCGGCGAGGCCGGCAAGGCCATCGTGATCAACGACCGCGCCGTCGGCACCGACCAGAGCCGCAAGTTCGTGGTCGTGGTGGGCGCAGACGGCAAGGCCGAGTACCGCCCGGTGACCCTCGGCCCGGTGGTCGACGGCATGCGCGTGGTGCGTTCGGGCCTGAAGGCCGGCGAGAAGATCGTCGTCAATGGCCTGCAGCGCGTGCGCCCCGGCGCGCCGGTGGCGCCGCAGATCGTGCCGATGGATGCCGCTATCGCCGCCAGGGACGGCGCGAAGCTGGCCCTGAATACCGCCAAGGAGTAAGACCATGAACTTCTCCCGCTTCTTCGTCGACAAGCCGATCTTCGCGGTCGTGCTGTCGGTGATCGTCTTCGTGGGCGGCCTGATTTCGATCTTCCAGCTGCCCGTGTCCGAGTATCCCGAGGTGGTGCCGCCGTCGGTGGTGGTGCGCGCCCAGTATCCGGGCGCGAACCCGAAGGTGATCGCCGAAACCGTGGCCGCGCCGCTGGAAGAGCAGATCAACGGCATCGAGGACATGCTCTACATGAGCTCCCAGAACACCTCGGACGGCGCCCTGGCCCTGACCCTGACCTTCGCGATCGGCACCGACATCGACCGCGCCGAGAGCCAGGTGCAGAACCGGGTGCAGCGCGCGCTGCCGCGCCTGCCCGAGGAGGTGCGCCAGATCGGCGTCACCACGGTGAAGAGTTCGCCCAACCTGACCATGGTGGTGCACCTGAACTCGCCGGACGGCCGCTACGACGACCTGTACCTGCGCAACTACGCGGTGCTGAACATCAAGGACCAGCTGGCGCGCCTGAACGGCATGGGCGAAGTCCAGCTGTTCGGCTCGGGCGACTACGCCATGCGCGTCTGGCTCGACCCGCAGAAAGTCGCGGCGCGCAACCTGACCGCCGGCGACGTGGTGGCCAGCATCCGCGAGCAGAACGTGCAGGTCGCGGCCGGCGTGGTGGGCCAGGGGCCGAGCAAGGATGCGGACTTCCAGCTGACCGTCAACACCCAGGGCCGCCTGTCGAGCGCCGAGGAATTCGGCGACATCGTGGTCAAGGCCGGCGAGGACGGCGCGGTCACGCGCCTGAAGGATGTGGCGCGCCTCGAGATGGGTTCCAGCTCCTACGCGCTGCGCTCTCTGTTGAACAACAAGTCGGCGGTGGCGATCCCGATCTTCGAGGCGCCGAATGCCAATGCGCTGCAGCTGTCCCAGGATGTGCGTGCCACGATGGAAGCGCTTTCGAAGGACTTCCCGGAAGGCGTCGAGTACAGCATCGTGTATGACCCGACCCAGTTCGTGCGCGAGTCGATCGACTCGGTGATCAAGACCCTGCTCGAAGCCGTGGTGCTGGTGGCCCTGGTCGTGATCGTGTTCCTGCAGACCTGGCGCGCCTCGATCATCCCGCTGCTGGCGGTGCCGGTGTCGGTGGTCGGCACCTTTGCCGTGATGCTGATGTTCGGCTTCTCGATCAACACGCTGTCGCTGTTCGGGCTGGTGCTGGCCATCGGTATCGTGGTCGACGACGCCATCGTGGTGGTGGAAAACGTCGAGCGCAATATCGGCAACGGCCTGTCGCCGCATGACGCGACCATCCAGGCCATGAAGGAAGTGTCGGGCCCGATCATCGCCATCGCCCTGGTGCTGTGCGCCGTGTTCGTGCCGATCGCTTTCGTCTCCGGCCTGACCGGCCAGTTCTACCGCCAGTTCGCCCTGACCATCGCCATCTCGACCGTGATCTCGGCCTTCGTTTCCTTGACGCTGGCGCCGGCCATGTCGGCCGCGCTCTTGAAAGCCCACAATGCGCCGAAGGATCGCCTGACCCGCGTCATGGACAAGGTGCTGGGCCGCTTCTTCGCCGCCTTCAACCGCTTCTTCGGCCGTGCCTCGCACAGCTACGAAGGCGGCGTGAAGACCGTCCTGCGCCGTAAAGCCGCGACGCTGGGCGTCTACCTGGCGCTGGGTATTGCTGCGGTGTTCATGTTCAAGGTCGTGCCGCCGGGCTTCGTGCCGGCCCAGGACAAGGGCTACCTGATCGGTTTCGCCCAGCTCCCGGACGCCGCCTCGCTGGACCGCACCGATGAAGTGATCCGCAAGATGTCGGCCATCGCCAAGGAAATCCCGGGCGTGGAATCCTCGATCGCCTTCCCGGGCCTGTCGATCAACGGATTCACCAATGCGCCGAACGCCGGCATCGTGTTCACGGGGCTGAAGCCGTTCAGCGAGCGCAAGGGCAAGCCGGAGCAGTCGGCCGAAGCCATCGCCTTTGAAATCAACAAGCGCATGGGCAGCGTACAGGATGCCTTCGTGATGGTGCTGCCGCCGCCTCCGGTGAACGGCCTGGGCACCATCGGCGGCTTCAAGCTGATGCTGGAAGACCGCGGCAACCTCGGCCACGACGAACTGTACAAGGCCACGCAGGCGCTGCAGGCCAAGGCCTGGGGCACGCCGGAACTGGCAGGCGTGTTCTCGAGCTACCAGATCAACGTGCCGCAGCTGTTCGCGGACGTCGACCGCGTCAAGGCCAAGCAGCTCGGCGTGCCGCTGTCGACCATCTACCAGACCCTGCAGGTGAACCTGGGCTCGCTGTACGTGAACGACTTCAACCAGTTCGGCCGCACCTACCAGGTGCGGGTGCAGGCCGATGCGCAGTTCCGCTCGCAGCCGGAGCAGATCGCCCAGCTGAAGGTGCGTAACGACAAGGGCGAGATGATCCCGCTGTCGTCCCTGATGCAGCTGAAGGACAGCTACGGCCCGGACCGCGTCCAGCGCTACAACAACTACGTGGCGGCCGACATCAACGGCGGTCCGGCGCCGGGCGTGTCCTCGGGCCAGGCCCAGGCCATCATGGAGCAGCTGGCCAAGGAAACGCTGCCGAAGGGGATCGCCTACGAGTGGACCGAGCTGACCTACCAGGAAGAACTGGCCGGTAACACCATGGTCTACGTCTTCCCGCTGTGCGTGCTGCTGGTGTTCCTGGTGCTGGCCGCCCAGTACGAAAGCTGGACCCTGCCGCTGGCGGTGATCCTGATCGTGCCGATGTCGATCCTGTGCGCGCTGGTGGGCGTCAAGCTTTCCGGCGGCGACAACAACATCTTCACCCAGATCGCCCTGTTCGTGCTGGTGGGATTGGCCTCGAAGAACGCGATCCTGATCGTGGAGTTCGCCCGCGAACTGGAAGACCATGGCCGCAGCATCGTGGACGCCGCGCTGGAAGCTTCGCGCCTGCGCCTGCGTCCGATCCTGATGACCTCGATCGCCTTCATCATGGGCGTGGTGCCGCTGGTGTTCTCGAGCGGCGCCGGTGCCGAGATGCGCCATGCGATGGGTGTGGCGGTGTTCGCCGGCATGCTGGGCGTGACTTTCTTCGGCCTGTTCCTGACGCCGGTGTTCTACGTCCTGCTGCGCACGCTGGCCAAACGCTTCGAGAAAAAAGCGCCGGTGGCGCCAGCCAAAACCCCGGTCCTGGACCTGGAAGGAGTGCATTGAGATGAAAAGCATGATTGCAAGGGGCGTGGCCCCGCTGCTGGCAGCCCTGCTGCTGACCGCCTGCGCCACCCCGGAATTCAGGCAGCCGGCCATCGAGACGCCGACCGCGTTCCGTGAATCGCAAGTGCCGAGCGCCGTCGAAGTGGAAGGCATTGAAGGCTCGCGCTGGAAACCCGCCCAGCCTGCCGAGCAGCAGCCACGCGGCCAGTGGTGGCTGGCCTTCAAGGATCCGGCGTTGACCTCCCTGATCGAGGAAGCCGGCACCAACAACGCCAACCTGGCGGTGGCGGCAAGCCGCGTCAAGCAGGCGAGGGCGATCGCCGGTATCGCGCAAGCGGATAGGGTGCCGCAGGTCGGCGTCGGCATCGGCGCCCAGCGCGCCCGCCCGTCGGCGCTGGAAAGCGGCCTGCCGCAAGGCACGCCGACCCAACCGGTGACGAGCTACACGGCGAACCTCACCGCCAGCTACGAGGTCGACCTGTTCGGCCGCGTGGCGGCCGGTGTGTCGGCGGCGCGCAGCGATGCGGCGACCTCGGAAGCCAATTACCGCTCGGTGCTGCTGGCGCTGCAGGCGGACGTGGCGCAGACCTACTTCCGCCTGCGCGCGCTGGATGCCGAACTGGACACGGTGGCGCAGACCGTGCGCCTGCGTGAGGAAAGCGTGAAGGTGACGCAGCGCCGCTTCGACCTGGGCGACATCGGCGAATTCGACCTGTCGCGGGCCCGCACCGAACTGGCGACGGCGCGCGCCGAGGCGATCGGCCTGCAGCGCCAGCGCGCCACCGCCGAGCACGCGCTGGCGGTCCTGCTGGGCAAGCCGGCATCGCACTACGTCGCCGGCAAGAGCCCGCTACTTGGCGCCACCGCGCTGCCCGCGATACCGGCCGGCCTGCCGTCCTCGCTGCTGGAACGCCGTCCCGATATCAATGCCGCCCAGCGCGCGATGGAAGCCTCGAACGCCCGCATCGGCGTGGCGCGCGGCGCGATGTTCCCGGCGCTCACCATCAGCGCGGCCGGAGGAGGCGTTGGCGGCGCCATGTCGGAAGTGTTCAAGTGGAGCAGCCGATCGTGGGTGCTGGGCCTGCTCACGTCGATGCCGATCATCGACGGCGGCCGTAACCGCGCCAACGTCGAACGCAGCGAAGCGGTGTTGGAAGAGTCGGTGGGGACTTACCGCCAGAGCGTGCTGACCGCCTTTGCCGAGGTCGAGGACAACCTGGCCGGCCTGCGCATCCTGGCCGGCCAGTCCGAGCAGATCGATGCGGCGCTGCTGTCGGCGCGCCGCTCGGCCGACCTGGCGCAGAAGCTGTACGACGCAGGCCGTTCCAGCTACCTCGAGCTGCTCGATGCGCAGCGCAACCTGGCGGCGGTCGAACGCACGGCCGTCCAGCTGCGCGGCAACCGGGCGGTGACGACGGTGGCCCTGATTCGTTCCCTGGGCGGCGGCTGGGATGCCGCCCGCGTCGATGGCAATGCCGTCGCCATGAAGTAGTCCTGCCGTCGTTTCGTCTCCCGACGGTTTGCCCTTTGCGGCGGGTACGTGAGTGCTCGCCGCTTTTTTTCGTCCGGCTACAATCGGAGCATGGTGAATCGAACTCCCTCCTTGACTGGCCTTGCGCCTGTACTCGCGCCGGACACCCGCGTGCTCGTCCTCGGCAGCTTTCCCGGCGCCGCCTCGCTGGCCGCAGGGCGCTACTACGCTCATCCAAGGAACCAGTTCTGGCCCCTGATCTCGGCGGTGCTCAAGGAGGACCTGGCAAGCCTGCCGTATGAAGAGCGCTTGCCGCGCCTGCTGGCGCACCGCTTCGGCCTGTGGGACGTGCTGGCCGGCTGCGAACGGGAAGGCAGCCTCGATTCCGCGATCCGCAACCCGGCCGCTAACGATTTCGAACGCTTGCGGGCGCTCTGTCCGGAGCTGGAGACGGTCGGCTTCAATGGCCAGGTGTCGGGCAAGTTCGCGCCGCAGTTTGCCGCCGCCGGTTACCGTACCGTCGTGCTGCCGTCGAGTTCACCGGCGCACATGGCGATGACGTTCGAGCAGAAGCTGGAGGTGTGGCGTAGACTCGCCGAGTTGGAAGGGAACACAGCGCTGCCGGCGCAGTCGCCGTTGTTCTAAATTTATCGCTGGCCGCTCAACGGATATGCGTCCCGGTCGCACTCACCCTCCGAAGCATCGCCAGCTTGGCCGAATACAACTGCCGCATCTCCTGCCGCGTGCTGTTGTCGACCGCCTTGGCGATCTGCTCGCGCGCATGCTGGACGTCGCCCAGGCGCAGGTGGGTCACGCCTAGCCAGAACAGGAACTCGTCGTTGTAGGGGGCGCGCTTGAGCTCACGTTCGAACAGGCGCCGCGCCTTGTCGAAGTCGCCCGCGCGTAGCGCCAGCATGCCCTGGTCGAAGTGGTAATAGGGCGGGAAGGGCTCGATGCTGGCGATGCGCTGCGCCAGCACCTGGGCCTCGGCGTGCTTGCCCAGCGTGGCCAGCACCGGCTGCAGGTTGCGCATGACCATCACGTTCTCCGGCTCGCGCAGCAAGGCCGCGCGGTAGGTCTGTTCGGCCATCGCCAGATCGCCGTGCCGGTTGTAGATCACGGCCAGGGTGTTGAGCGCCGCGATCAGGCCAGGGCGCTTGTCCACCGCGGCGCGCGCCCACCAGTAGGCGTCGTCGATACGGTCCTGCACCAGCATCTCGGCCGCGCGGTTGTTCATGTAGAGCGCGACGATGTCGTCTTCGTCCAGTTCGCGTGCGCGCAGGCGTTCGGCTTCCTCCTGCGGGATGAAGTCGACCACCAGGAATTCGTTCAGGCCATTGCCGCGAAAGCCGCTATCGACCGGTTCGCCGACCGCGACGTTGACGTGGGCGCTGCCCAGGTACAGGTCCGCCTTGCGGCTCCAGTCATTGCCGACGTCGACGCTGCGAAAGCGCACCGGCATGCGCAGTTCCTTGGCGAAGGCCGCCGTCATGATCACGAGCGACAGGCAGTTGCCGGAGCGGTCCGCGTAGGTTTCCGCGGCAGTGCGGGTCTTCGAGGATTCGTATTCGAGTTTCAGGTCGGTCTTGCTGTACAGCGCTTCGACCAGGCCGCGGCGCGAGCCGCTCTGGCGCAGGTACCTGTTGAAAGCCGGGCTGTTCAGGTAGGACAGCATCGCCGGACTGAGGGTGAACAGGTCGTTGGCGCCGACCGGCTCGCTTGGTGGCGCAAAGCGTGCGTCGGCGAAGGGAGGGAGGGGCGCGCTCGGGGGCTGCACGCTGGCACAGCCCGCCAGCAGGGAAAGGGACAGCGACAGCAGGATGGCGAGGAACTTCATGACTCACTCCCGGGTGTACTTACAGGAAGTATCCGCCTGTACAGGAGTGATGTAAAGATATGTATCTACTGCTCGTGGAAGGCTTCCACCAGCTCGTCCAGCAGCTCGGCGGTTTCCTCGTCCGACAGCCCGAGGTAGGCGCAGGCGGCGGCGCCGCCCTTGTTCCATTCGAGCGATTCGGCATGGCCCTGGTAGCGGCAGATCGCGCTCTCCGCCAGCACCGACAGGGCGACCAGCGAGCGCACCGCGGCGGCGCTCGCAGCGTCGTCGAGCACGGCGAAATCATGGTGGTGCAGGATGGCCCAGCCGACGTCGCCCGACAGACCCCAGTTGCGCGCCAGCAAGCAGCCGAGCGCCGCGTGATTGGTGCTATGGCGCTCGTCCTCGAGCACGGTGAATGCGCGCTGCGTTTCCAGCGAGGCGGCGGCATAGGTCGCGGCGTAGTCCGGGAAGCGCTCCATCAGCAGCGGCACGCCGGTGTCGCAGAACAGGCCGAAGGTGTGGGCCACGTCCGCCTCCCCGATGCGCAGGCGGCGCGACAGGAACACCATCGCCTGGGCGCGCCGGGTACTGATATCCCAGAAGCTGGCCAGCGCGGCGCTGTTGGCGGGAATCGCCTGGCGCGCCAGCAGGCCGGTCATCAGGGCCGCCACCTGGTTAATGCCCAGGAACAGGATCGCCTGCTCGATCGACTTGGCCTTGCGCCGGCCGCCGTAGATCGCCGAATTGGCCAGCTTGAGCAGCGCACCGGACATGCCGACGTCGCTCGCCACAATCTTGCCGATCGCCTCCGGCGACGGGTCTTCCGATGCCAGTTCGCGCTGCATGTCGGCAAGCAGGCTCGGCCGGGGTGGGATGCGGATCGATTTGATCAGGGCATCGACCTGGTCGAGGTGCGGAACGGGATCGGCGAGGGTATTCATGGGCGGACAGGAGGAAGTGCGGAAGGGAAGCGACCAACCGTGCCACTATACCCCAGCACTTATTTTATTGCAGCAAAGCAATGCAAAATGCTTATCATTAAAATCATATTTTGTGTCAATTTAACCAAAGCGACACCCCTGGACAGGCCGGGTTAGAATCCCGCCATGGCCATTTCGACAATAGCAGGTATCGATTTTTCCCAGCCCGCGGAGATCGTCGCGCGCCAGCTGATCGGCGTGACGGTGCTGGTGGATGGCGTCGGCGGACGGATCGTCGAGACCGAAGCCTATGACCGCGAAGACCCGGCCTCGCACGCCTTTTCCGGTCCTACCGAGCGCAATGCCTCGATGTTCGGGCCGCCTGCCCATGCCTATGTCTATCGTTCTTACGGAATCCATTGGTGCCTGAATTTCGTGTGCCGCGAAGCGGGCCACGGCGCCGGGGTCCTGATCCGCGCGCTGGAGCCGCTCGCCGGCCTGGACCAGATGCGCGTGCGCCGCGATGCGATTGATGAGTGGCTGCTGTGCTCCGGCCCAGGCAAGCTGTGCCAAGCCCTGGGCGTGACCCGCGCCCTCAACGGCATGGCCATATCGCAGCCGCCGTTCGAGATCCTGCCCGCGCCGCCAGGCCTGGAGGTCGTGACCGGACCGCGCATCGGGATCTCCAAGGCGATGGACGTGCCCTGGCGTTTCGGGCTGGCGGGTTCACGCTTCGTTAGCCGGCCCTTCCGCTAAGCCGTCAGGCGCTGCGCCGGCGCTGCGTTCCCTTGGTGGTCGCGGCAGGCAGCGCCGCCACCGCACGTCCGCGCATCGCGCTGCCGGGAGAACGGCGCTCGTGCAGGCCGTGGAAGCCTTCGTCGCCTTCCTCTTCCGCGATCGCCTCGTCCTCGGACTGCACCGCGGCGATGTCCGCACCGTCGTCACCCTCGAACTTGAAGATCGACACCGCCTTGGCCAGGTTGACGGTCTGCTCGTGCAGGCTTTCGGCCGCGGCCGCGGCCTGTTCGACCAGGGCCGCGTTCTGCTGGGTCATGCCGTCCATCTGGCCGACCGCCTTGTTCACTTCGGCGATGCCGTCGGCCTGCTCGGTGCTGGCGATGCTGATGCGGCCGATGATGTCGTTCACCTGGCGCACCGAGGCGACGATGTCGCCCATGCTGGCGCCGGCCTCGCTCACCGAAGCGCTGCCGTCCTCGATGCTCTTCACCGAATCGGCGATCAGGCCCTTGATCTCGCGCGCCGCCGCCGCCGAGCGCTGGGCCAGCGTGCGCACTTCGGCCGCCACCACCGCGAAGCCGCGCCCCTGCTCGCCGGCGCGCGCCGCTTCCACCGCGGCGTTCAGGGCCAGCAGGTTTGTCTGGAACGAGATGCCGTCGATGACGCTGGTGATCTCGACGATCTTGCGCGAGCTGGCCTGGATCGATTCCATGGTCGCCACCGCGCGGCCCACCGCCTGGCCGCCGTTCGAGGCCAGCTGCGCCGCCTCGGCCGCAAGATCCGACGCCAGGCGCGCGTTGTTGGCGTTTTCCTTCACTGCCGTGGTCAGTTCTTCCATGGTGCTGGCGGTCTGTTCGAGCGAGCCGGCCTGCAGCTCGGTGCGGGTCGACAGGTCCAGGTTGCCGGTGGCGATTTCCTTCGAAGCGGTGTCGATCGAGCGCACCGAGTGCAATATGCTGTTCAGGGCGCCGTTCAGGCGCGAGATCGAGTGGTCGAGCGCGCGCGAGGTGTCGGCGATCTCGTCGCGCCCGGCGCCGGGCGTGCCGGACGGACGCAGGCGGCCCTCGGCCAGGTCGTTCACCACCGTGGCGATGGAATGGATATCGGCCAGCATGGCGCGCCGCACCAGCATCGTCACCATCAGGGACAAAGCGATCGACAGCAGCACCATGCCCGCCATGGTCATGCCGAGGGTGCGGAACTCGGCCTTGGCGGCGGCGTGCGCTTCCACGCTCAGCTTCTTTTCCAGCGCCGCCAGGTTCTGCAGGCCGCTGTCGAGGGCGACGAACTGCTTCTCGGCCTTCTGCATCGAGTTGGTGGCGATCGACTGGTCGACCTGGGCCAGCTCGATGGTCTCGGCCACCATCTTGCGGTAGCTCGCCAGCCCTGCCAGCGCGCTCTCGATCGGCGTGCGCTCGCCCGGTGCGGCGCCCTTCGACAGTTCGCCCAGCCTGGCTGCAATCGCGGCATGCTTCTTGTGGATGTCGGCGGTCAGGGCGTCCAGGCGGTTCTTCGCGAAGCTGCCGTTCACCCAGGCCAGCAGCTGGTAGATGTTGGCATGCGCGAAGCGCGCTTCGCCCGCCACGTCGGCCACGGCCTGCAGCCGCGCGGCGCGCACCTGCACCATGTGCTCGAGCGAGGCGTTCTGGCGCACCATGCCGTAATAGGCGGCTGCCGACAGCATCGTCAGCAGCACCAGCACCAGGCCCGGGGCCAGCAGGAGTTTCGGGCCGATCCTCAGTTTGTTCAGCATGCTTGACTCCGGGCGTGGACGAAAGGGCGGGGCGCTTTACTTCTTGTAGATGCCGACTTCCAGCACCACGTCGTCGACGCGCTGGATGAAGGTCGTCTTCGGCTCGATCTTGCCGCTGGTCGGATTCTTGTACTGGTAGTCGACCCAGCCCTTGCCCTTGGCAGCGGCCAGTTCGATGATCTCGCGGCGGTACTTCTTGCCGTTCGCATCCGGCACGTCGGTCAGGTCCTTGCCGACGATCGAGGGGTTATAGGGGTGGGCCAGCACGATGCCGGTCTTCAGGTCGCGGATGTCCATGTAGAGCTCGCCCTGGACGTATTCCGCATCCTTCGCGTTGATCTTCTTCATCATCTCGTCCTTGCCCTTGGCCTTGACCAGGGCAACGCCGCGTTCGACCATCGCGATGGCGTCCTTTTCGGTCGGGCCATTGGCAAGGGCAGGGGTGGCGGCGATGGCCAGGCACAGGGCGGCGGTGGTGGCGAACAGTTTCATGTTGACTCCTTGAGTGAATGTTCTGGGATCAATATTGCTAAAGTGCATTGGCAAATGTACCGGGCTGGGATGAGCAGGAATTGCGATCGCGCAATCGCAACGCGGAGACGGGGTAGGAACGTTGCGCATTCGTGTCAGTGGATGCTGAGCAGCTTCTGTCATCCACCCTGCATGCAAATCAATCCTGATGTTGTTTTGAGGCAGAGTTCGTTGTTGCGATGTAAACAGCTCATGTAGAATCGTCAGCTTTTATTGATGAGCCGGCATGAAGCGAGAGACACAGATTCCGATCGGGGACCCGCTGGGAAAACCAGCCGACGCACCGGGGCACCTGGCCTACCGCCGTGACATCGATGGCCTGCGCGCCGTCGCCGTGCTGTCGGTGGTGCTGTTCCATGCCTTCCCGGCGGTGCTGCGGGGCGGTTTCATCGGCGTCGACATCTTCTTCGTCATCTCCGGCTTCCTGATCACCAGCATCCTGCTGCGCGAGCTGGAGGCGGGCAGTTTCAGCTTCGCTGGCTTCTACGCGCGCCGCGTGCGGCGCATCTTCCCGGCGCTGGTGCTGGTGCTCGGTTCCTGCCTGGCCTTCGGCTGGCTGGCCCTGTTCCCTGACGAATACCAGCAGCTCGGCAAGCACGTGGTCGGCGGCGCCGGCTTCGCGGCCAACTTCTTCTACTGGGCCCAGGTCGGCTACTTCGACACCGCGGCCGACACCAAGCCGCTGCTGCACCTGTGGTCGCTCGGCATCGAGGAGCAGTTCTATATCCTGTGGCCGGTCGTCCTCCTGCTTGGGTGGCGGCTGCGCATGAACCTGCTGGCGGTGGCCGCCGTGCTGGCGCTGGCCTCGTTCGCCGTCAACCTGGGCGGCATCGCCGATCACCCGACCGCCACCTTCTATTCCCCGGCCAGCCGCGCCTGGGAGCTGCTGCTGGGGGCCGGCCTGGCCTGCCTGCATGCGCGCCCCGGCGCCGCCGCTTCGCGCCTTGCCGTGGCGCCGAACCTGCTCTCCTGGCTTGGCGCCGCCCTGCTGGCCGCGGGCCTGGCCCTGATTACGCGGGAAGACCCCTTCCCCGGCTGGCGCGCGCTGCTGCCCGCACTCGGCGCGCTCCTGCTCATCGGCGCCGGGCCGCAGGCCTGGCTCAACCGCGTGCTGCTGTCGAACCGCATCATGGTCTGGATCGGGCTGGTGAGCTATCCGCTCTACCTGTGGCACTGGCCGCTGCTGTCCTTTGCCCAGATCGTCGAATCGCGCACCCCGGCGCCGGCCATCCGCGCCGGGGCGGTGCTGCTGGCCGTCCTGCTGGCCTGGCTGACCTACCGCGTGGTGGAACGCCCGCTGCGCGGCGGCAGCGGGCGCGGCAAGGTCGCGGCGCTGAGCGCACTGATGCTTGCCTGCGCCGCCGCCGGAAGCTATATCTACCTGAACGACGGCCTGCCGACGCGCAAGCCGGTCCAGGACAACCTGGCCAACCAGAAGGCGCTGGTGCTGGTCGAGGACAAGGCCAATGCCGAGGCCTGCAAGAAGCGCTACGGTTTCGACTCGACCTACGAGTACTGCCTGCAGGCCGACGCCGCCAGGGACCCGACCGTGGTGCTGGTGGGCGACAGCCATGCCTACCACGTGGTGGCCGGCCTGACGAAGTACTACAGCAGCGTCGGCGAGAACCTCCTGATGCTGGGCACCCGCCATCCATACTGGGGCCTGGACCCGCAGGGCGATCCCTACCAGCAGGCGACCCAGCCGATGCTGGAACTGGCCCTCGGCATGCCTTCGGTGAAGACCGTCGTGTTCTCGACCCACCTGCGCTTCGGCAGCGCGCCCGAGCACCGCATGTGGGTGGATGCGGCGCGCGAGACCTTCCGCCGCTTCACCGCGGCCGGCAAGCAGGTGATCTTCATGAACGACGTGCCCATCATCAGCTTCGATCCGCGTTCCTGCATCAAGCGCGCCGGCGTGGCCTCGTCGGCCACCCGCGTGCCCTGCGCGATCACGCGCGCCGAATGGGAGCAGCAGGTGGTGCAGCACCGCGAGGTCCTGGGCGCCTTCGCCCGCGAGTTCCCGCAGATGGCCTGGTTCGATTCGTCCACGGCCTTGTGCGACGACAGCAGCTGCCACGCCATGATCGACGGACGCCTGATGTACCGCGACACCAACCACCTGAGCTATGACGGCGACCTGCTGGTGGGCAGGCACTTCGCCGAATGGATGCGCCGGCAAGCGCCGAAATAAGCCTGCACGGACGGCCCGGAGAATGCGCTCCGGGCCGTCCTGCCCAGTATTTGTCCCGTTTTGCCTCTCTCTTGTTTTAACCCCCACCGTAGGAACAGTCTGATTGATTGGCGGCAATTTCTGGAGGCTTTCCGCAACGTAAGATGAATTCTTACCGGCAACGTTTTACCCACGCCGACTAATTCATCCCTCGTTTCCTGGAGAATTTCCGTGATCACGACCGAATCGACGCCCTCCAAGTTCAAGCCCTATACCCGCCAGACGATCCACACGGCACGCCAATGGCAATGGCTGACGCCGGAGCTGCAGGAAGCCGTGCAGGTGGTGTCCCATGTGTTGCCGTTCCGCGTGAACGCCTACGTGCTGGAGGAGCTGATCGACTGGGACAAGGTGCCGGACGATCCGATCTACCGGCTCACCTTCCCGCACCGCGACATGCTGCCCGCCAGCGAATACGAACAACTGCGCGACCTGGTGCTGTACAAGAAGGACGAGGCGGCCACCGCCAAGCTGGTGCACGGCATCCGCATGCGCATGAACCCGCACCCGGCCGGCCAGATGACGCACAACGTCCCACGCGTCAACGACGCGCCGCTCAAGGGCCTGCAGCACAAGTACAAGGAAACCGTGCTGTTCTTCCCGAGCTCGGGCCAGACCTGCCACGCCTACTGCACCTTCTGCTTCCGCTGGCCGCAGTTCGTCGGCATGGACGACATGAAGTTCGATGCGCGCGAATGCAAGGAGCTGGTGTCCTACCTCGAGACGCATAAAGACGTCACCGACGTCCTGATAACCGGCGGCGACCCGATGATCATGAACACGCGTTCGCTGGCCGAGTTCCTCGAGCCGCTGCTCGAACCGAACCTGGCCCACATCCAGAACATCCGCATCGGCACCAAGTCGGTGGCCTACTGGCCGCAGCGCTTCGTGTCGGACAAGGACAGCGACGACCTGATGCGCCTGTTCGAGAAGGTGGTCAGGTCGGGCAAGAACCTCGCGATCATGGGCCACTACAACCATGCGGTCGAGCTGCGCCACCCGATTGCCCAGCAGGCGGTCAAGCGCATCGTCGGCACCGGCGCCACGCTGCGCATGCAGGGGCCCCTGATCCGCCACATCAACGAAGACCCGAAGAGCTGGGCCGAGCTGTGGACCACCGGCGTGCGCCTGGGCGCCATTCCGTACTACATGTTCGTCGAGCGCGACACCGGCCCGCGCGACTACTTCTCGCTGCCGCTGGCGCGCGCGCACCAGATTTTCCAGGAGGCCTACTCGATGGTGTCGGGCCTGTCGCGCACCGTGCGCGGTCCCTCGATGAGCGCCTTCCCGGGCAAGGTAGTGATCGACGGCGTGGTCACGATCAATGGCGAGAAACTGTTCGCGCTGCAGTTCCTGCAGGCCCGCAATCCGGAATGGGTGCGCCGTCCCTTCTTCGCCAAGTACGATCCGGAAGCCACCTGGCTCGACCACCTCAAGCCGGCCTTCGGGCGCGACAAGTTCTTCTTCGAACAGGAGAGCGAAGGCCCGCTGCGCGGACCCGGCGGGCGTGTCATCCCGCTGGTGCCGGCGGGCCAGCCGCGTGGCGGCGCTACCCAGGACGCGGCCTGACTCCGGACGCGCATCCACCCGACCCCGACCGGGACCTGGCCCATGCAGGATACCGCCACCGCGCCACGCCTGACCGGCGTGGCGGTTTTTTTCTACGTGTTCCTGCCGTTCGCGCTGGGACACTATCTGTCGACGCTGCTGCGCAACGTGAACGCGGTGCTGGCCCCCGACCTGATGGGGGCGCTCGCGCTCACCCCGGGCGAGCTGGGGCTGCTCACCAGCGCCTTCTTCTTCGCCTTCGCGCTGGTCCAGCTGCCGGTCGGGATCGCCCTCGACCGCTGGGGGCCGCGCAGGGTACAGCTGTCGATGATGCTGGTCGGCGCGCTCGGCGCGCTGCTGTTCGCGCGCGGCACCGGCTTCGGGCAGCTGCTGGTGGCGCGCGCCGTGATGGGCCTGGGCCTGGGCGGCTGCTTCATGGCGGCGGTGAAGGCGGTGTCCACCTGGATCACCCCGAGCAAGCTGCCTTCGGTGCACGGCTACCTGATCGCAGTGGGGGGGCTGGGCGCCGCCAGCGCGACCATGCCGGTGCGGCTGGTGCTCGACTATACCGACTGGCGCGGCCTGTTCGCCATCCTGGCCGGGCTGACCGCATGTTCCGGCCTGCTGATCGCGCTCGTGTACCCCCGTGACAAGGGACCGCAGCCCAAGCGCGGACCGCTGGGGCAGGCGCTGCGCGAGGTGTTCCGGGCGCCGGTGTTCCGCAACACGGCCTCGCTGGTCCTGATCCCGCATGCGGTGTTCTTCGGCATCCAGGGGCTGTGGATCGGACGCTGGCTGTCGGACGTCGCGCGCTTTCCCGACGACGCGGTCGCCTACCTGCTCTACATGGGGATGGCGTCGGTGATCTTCGGCGCCATCGGGGTGGGCATGATCACCGAGTGGGCCGGCCGGCGCGGCATCGCCCCGCTGGACGTCGCCGCCGCCGGCATCGCCGTCTTCCTGCTGGTGCAGGCTGCCTTCGTGCTCAACTACAAGCCGAGCTTCCAGCTGCTGTCGGTGCTGTTCACGCTGGTCGGGACCATTACGGGAATCGAGTACGCCATCATCGCGCAGTCGATGCCGCGCGAGCTGACCGGACGCGCGGCGACCTGCCTGAACCTCCTGATCTTCATCGGCGCCTTCGTGGTGCAGGCGGGCTTCGGCCTGCTGGTCGGGCTGTGGCCCCTCGACGACGCCGGCCAGACTCCCGCCATGGCCTACCGCATGGCCTTTGCCGTGCTGGTGCTGGTGCAGTTGCCGGGCCTGGTCGGATTCGTGCGGCGGCGCCGGCGCCAGAGCGCGGCGGTGGCCGAGGATGTCGAGGAGGTCCAGCCGGTTCCCACCTGAACCGCTTCTCTCGCTGGAAAGGATGGCGCGATATGGCCGGATTGGCTAGTATCGTGCTGTCCGCCCCCACCGAGAGAACACCATGCGCGACCACTTCCTGCTTCGCCTGTCCAGCGGCGCCATGCTCCTGCTGCTGGCCGCCTGCGGCGACCGCTCCACGCTGTCTCCCGGCGCCGACGTCGGCTCGCATCCGACCCTGGTGTCGCCGGTCCGCTCCCTGATCCCGACCGTGGACATCGCCCCCGCCAGGGGCTGGCCACCGGGCGGCAAGCCGCTCGCGGCAGCGGGGCTGGCGGTGCAGGCCTACGCTTCCGGCCTCGACCATCCGCGCTGGCTCCACGTGCTGCCCAATGGCGACGTGCTGGTCGCCGAGAGCAATGCGCCGCAACAGCCGGCCAAGAAGGGCATCAAGGCTTACGTCCAGAAAAAGGTGATGGAAAGGGCGGGCGCGGGCGTGCCCAGCGCGAACCGCATCACGCTGCTGCGCGATGCCGACGGCGACGGCGTGGCGGAACTGAAGACCGAGTTCCTGAAGGGCCTGAACTCGCCCTTCGGCATGGCGCTGGTCGGCGACACGCTGTACGTGGCGAACACCGACGGCATCGTGCGCTTCCCCTACCGCGCGGGCGATACCGCGATCACCGCCCCAGCACAACCGGTAGCGCCGCTGCCGGGCGGGCCGCTGAACCATCACTGGACCAAGAACATCATCGCCAGCCAGGACGGGCACAAGCTGTACGCCACCACGGGTTCGAACAGCAACGTGGCCGAAAACGGCATCGACCAGGAGGTCGACCGCGCCGCGATCCTCGAAGTGGACATCGCCACCGGCAAGACCCGCCTCTTCGCCGCCGGCCTGCGCAACCCGAACGGCCTGGCCTGGAATCCTGAAACCGGCGTGCTGTGGACGGTGGTGAACGAACGCGACGAGATCGGCAGCGACCTGGTGCCGGACTACCTGACCTCGGTGAAGGAGGGCGGCTTCTACGGCTGGCCCTACAGCTGGTATGGCAGGCACGTGGACGAACGCGTCAAGCCGCAGCGCCCCGACCTGGTGGCCAGGGCGATCGTGCCGGACTATGCGCTGGGCGCCCACGTGGCGGCGCTGGGGCTGGCCTTCTATACCGGCGCGCTGCTGCCCCAGTTCACCAACGGCGCCATCATCGGCCAGCACGGTTCCTGGAACCGCAAGCCGCTGTCGGGCTACAACGTGGTGTATGTGCCGTTCAGGGAAGGCAAGCCGGCCGGGAAACCGGTCGAGCTGCTCAGCGGCTTTCTCAACAAGGACGGCGAGGCGCAGGGGCGTCCGGTCGGCGTCGCGGTGGACGGGAAGGGTGCGATCCTGGTGGCGGACGATGTCGGCAACGTGGTCTGGCGCGTGACGCCCGCCGCTCGGTAATCAGGCGCACCCGCTCACCAGCAGGATCGGCATCCCGGTCCACAGTATCCCCACGAAGGCCAGCACGGCGCCCAGCGCCGCCGCCCAGTCGAGCAGCGCCGCTTCCGTGGCGTTGCGCAGGATGCCGCGCTCGCGCCAGGCCAGCCACAGGCAGATGGCCAGCGCCGCCACGGTCGCGCTCCCCAGCAGCAAGCGGTCCGGCCCGCCCGTGCGCATTACCGCCGGCGTGCACTGCGCCGCCGCCAGCAGGTAGCAGAAGGTGAAGTGCGCCGCCCATACCAGCAGGGGCAGGGTGCCGCGCATCAGTTGCCGGAAGAAGTGGTCTTGCATGGTCTACTCCATCAGCCACGGCATCAGCGCCGGCAGGCCATGCACCAGCGCCATGCCGGCCAGGCCCTGCAGCGTCGTGTAGTGCCAGAGCAGGGCGACGTTGTCGAGCGTCGCGCGGCTGCGCTCGCCCAGGTGACCGCGCCAGGACCGGAGAACCAGGTAGGGACCCGCGATCGCCAGCACCACCACGTGCAGGCCCTGGTAGCCGAGCAGCCCGCCGATCGCGGCGCCCCAGGCGCTGGCCGTCGGGTCGAGGCCGGCGAACTGGTGGCCGCGCAGATCGAGCAGGAAGGAAGCCGTGGTGCAGCCCAGCGCCAGCAGCACCAGCCAGGGCAGGCGGCGCTTGCCGAGCGCGCGCACGGCCAGCAGCATCAGCACCGAACTAGCCACCAAAAGGCCGGCCGAGACCAGCTGCGACGACAGTTCCGGCAGGGCGGCGCCGGGCGGCGGGCAGACTTGCAGGCGCATCGACACGTGGACGTAGGCGTAGCCGAAGGACGCGAAGATGCAGGCGTCGACGATCAGCATCACCATCGTGCCCCACCACGACTGCGAGGCCGTGGTCTTCGCATTCACCGGCAGCACCAGGTCTTCCGCGACGCGTGCCTGGTCGATCGGCGGCTTGCGGTCCGATTCCCACAGCCAGGCGATGGTGCCGCCCACCGCCATCAAGCCGAAGATAAAGGCCGGCAGGATCGCCTTGACCGTCAGCAGCAGGAAGAAGCCGGCCGTGCCGAGGGCGGCGATGACCGGCAGCCAGCTGTCGGTCGGCAGCACCATCAGGTAGCGCGGCTCGGCCTTGACCGGGCTGGTGGCGATGGTTTCGCGCAGGCCGGTGGCGGTGCCGGGCAGGTAGTGCTGGCCGCGCTCGACCTCTTCCGGCAGGGTCGGCTGGTCCCACAGCGGATTGGTCGAGTGGATGCGTGGGATGCTGCGGTTGCCGTAGGATTCCGACGGCAGCCATTCGAGGGTCGGCGCATTCCACGGATTGCCCACTTCCTTTTCCGGCCGGCGCAGCGCGCGCACGGCGTCGACGATGAACAGCAGCACGCCGAAGGCGAAGATGAAGGCGCCGACCGTGGACAGCATGTTCAGCAGGTTCCAGCCGAGGTGCGCATCATAGGTGTAGACCCGGCGCGGCATGCCGTACAGGCCCGTGATGTGCATCGGGAAGAAGGCCAGGTTGAAGCCGCCGAACATCATCCAGAACACCCAGCGCCCCAGCTTCTCGGACAGGGGCTGGCCCTTGACCAGCGGCAGCCAGTAATACATCCCGGCGAACACCGGGAACACCATGCCGCCGATCAGGACGTAGTGCAGGTGGGCGACGATGAAGTAAGTGTCGTGGGCCTGCCAGTCGAACGGGATCACGGCCACCATCACCCCGGTCAGGCCGCCCAGCACGAAGATGAACATGAAGCCCATCAGGAACAGCGCCGGAGACGTCATGCGCACGCGTCCGTTCCACAAGGTGGCGATCCAGGCGAATACCTGGATGCCGGTCGGGATCGCCACCGCCATGCTGGCGGCCGAGATAAAGCTCATCTCCAGCACGCCCAGGCCGGCGGTGAACATGTGGTGAGCCCACAGCCCGAAGCTGAAGAAGCCGACGCCGACCAGGGCCACGATGATGGCGCGCCGCCCCACCAGCGGGGTGCCGGCGATGGTCGGGATCATGGTCGAGACCATGCCGGCGGCCGGCAGGAAGATGATGTAGACCTCGGGGTGGCCGAAGAACCAGAACAGGTGCTGCCACAGGATCGGGTCGCCGCCGCGCTCGGCGATGAAGAAGGGCCAGTCGAAGGCGCGCTCCAGTTCCAGCAGGGCGGTGCCGGCGATCACCGCCGGGAAGGCGAACACGATCATCACCGCCACCACCAGCATGGCCCAGGCGTACACCGGCATGCGGCGCAGCGTCATGCCCGGCGCGCGCGTGAACAGGATGCCGACGATCAGCTCGATCGCGCCGGCGATCGCCGAGATCTCGATGAAGCCGATCCCCAGCAGCCAGAAGTCGGCGTTCAGGCCCGGCGAATAGGTGTTGCCGGTATAGGGCGGGTACATGAACCAGCCGCCGTCCGGCGCCAGGCCGACGAAGATGGTGCAGAAGAAGGCCAGGCCGCCGAAGGCATAGGCCCAGTAGGCATAGGCGGACAGGCGCGGGAAGGGCAGGTCGCGCGCGCCCAGCATGTTGGGCAGCAGGTAGACGGCCAATGCCTCGACGATCGGGATCGCGAACAGGAACATCATCACCGTGCCGTGCATGGTGAAGACCTGGTTGTAGGTGTCGGGGCTGAGCAGGGTGTTGTCGGGCACCGCCAGCTGCACCCGCATGACCAGGGCCAGGATGCCGGCCAGGACGAAGAACAGCAGGGCGGTGCCGATGTAGAGCAGGCCGATGCTGGTGTTGTTCACCGAGGTGAAGAAGCGCCAGCCGGTGGGCGTGCGCCAGACTTCCTTCAGGCGCTCGAATTCGCCGTCCGGGCGGGGCAATGAATTAGGCAAATGCGTGGGCAGCGGCTGCGTCATTTCAGGTGCTCGAGGTAGGTGGCCAGCGCGCGCAGCGCGTCGCGGTCGAGGTCTTGCGAGCCGGGCATGAAGACGCCGGGCTTGGCGGCTTGCGGGTCGGCGATCCAGCCGTCCAGCGTGTCACGGTGATTGCGCAGGGTGCCCGCGCCGATGTGCATGCGGCTGCCGACGTGGGTCAGGTCCGGGCCCAGGCGCGACCCTTCGGCCACGCCGCGGATCGTGTGGCAGGCCTGGCAGCGTTGTTCCAGGAAGGCGGCGCGGCCGCGTTCGAGGATCGCGTTGTCCGCGGGCAGGGCAGGCTGCGCCTGGCGCGCCAGCCAGGCCTCGAATTCCTGCGGCGCCAGGGCCACCACGTGCAGCGCCATCTTCGCATGCTGGGCGCCGCAGTATTCGGCGCACTGGCCGCGGTAGATGCCCGGCTTGTCGGCGCGCAGGGTCAGGCCGGTGACGCGGCCCGGGACCATGTCGCGCTTGCCGGCCAGCGAGGGCACCCACAGGCTGTGGATCACGTCGGCCGAATTCAGGCCGAGGTAGACATTGCGGCCGACCGGGATGTGGATCTCGTTGGCGGTGACGATCTCGCGTCCGCTCGCCGGGTCGTGGTAGCGCACTTCCCACCACCACATCTTGGCGGTGACCGAGATGGTGAGCGCATCGCGCGAAGTCTGCGGCGCCAGTTGCGCGCTGCGCCAGGTGCTCCACCCCAGGAGCGCGGTGAGCACCACGACCGGAAAGGCGATGCCGCCGCCCCCGATCCACAGCAGCGCGCGCGCCGGCCGTTCGCGGCGCCGCAAGCTGAGGAACAGCAGCGCCATCACGGCGAGGAAGATCAGGGCGCCGGCGCCGAACATGACCCAGGCGAACTGGCTGATGATGGCGGCGTCCCAGCCGGCCGGCTGCAGGACCGAGTGCAGGGTTCCGGTCATGGCGCTCACCTCAGGGTGTACAGGAAGGCGGCCATGTGGCGCGCCTCCTGTTCCGTCAGGCCCATGGGCGGCATTTCGGTGCCGGGTTTGACGGCATGCGGCACGCGCAGCCATTGCACCATGTTGGCGGGCTGGTTGGGGATGCCGCCGGCGATGTAGCTCAGGCGGCCGATGTATTCGAGCGAAGGGCCGGCGCCTTCCGACTTGCCGTCCGCGCCCTGCACGCCCGGGATCACGTGGCAGGCGCCGCACTGGTACTGGGTGACCAGCCGCAATCCAAGCTGCACGTCGCCGCCGGGGACGGCCGAGCGTGCGTCGTCCTTGCACCCGACGAGCAATACGGCACAAGCCAGTGTCAATGCGGCCTGTGTGGCGGTGCGGAGAGAATCACGGTAAAGACGGGGGCGCACGTTTGAAATTCGACATTGTGAAGTGGCTTTTATAATACACAAACAATAATGCATTTTTTTTAACGAATCCAATCGGACGCACCCCGACATGCTCTCCAACCGCCAACGGCTGATCGTGAAGACCGCTGTATTGACGCTGCTCGCGGCGGGTGCCATCGCGGGTGCGGCCGGCCTCGCGGTCCTGTATGGCGGCTGGTACAACATCGGCGCCACCGCCCAGCATTTCCCCTACGTGTACACGGTGCTGGAAAAGGGCATGGCGAACTCGGTGCGCCACCACGCACGCGACGTGCAGGTGCCGCGCCTCGGGGGCGAGCAGCAGTTGCGCCTCGGCGCCGCGGTCTACCGCGACAAGTGCCTGCAATGCCACGGCGGCCCGGGCGTGGCCCAGTCCACCATCGGCATGAGCATGCAGCCGATTCCGGGGCCGCTGGTGGACGCCACCCAGCACTGGGAAGCGCGCGAGCTGTACTGGATCACGAAGAACGGCATCAAGATGAGCGGCATGCCGGCCTGGGAATACCACCTGGGCGAGAACGAGATCTGGGCGGTAGTGGCCTTCGTGAGGGCCATGCCGGCGATGAGCGCCCAGGATTTCCGCGCCAGGACGGCGCAGCCGGATGCGCCGGCGCTGGCGCAGGGAGGAGCGAAATGAGCTTGCTGCGCATCGCGGCGGTGCTGGCGCTGGCCAGCCTGGCCGCCTGCTCGCCCAAGCGGCCGCCGGTCGGCGTGCAGGGCGACCCGGAACGCGGCAAGATCGCCGTGACGCAGTACGCCTGCCAGTCCTGCCACCTGATCCCCGGCGTACCCGGCTCGAAGGTCTATGTCGGCCGGCCGCTCGAAGGCATGGCCGAGCGCAAGGTGCTGGCGGGGGCGGTGCCGAACGACCAGGCCGGCCTGGTGCGCTGGATCCGCGATCCGCAATCGATCGACCCGAATACCGCCATGCCGAACATGGGCGTGAGCGAACGCGATGCGCTCGATATCAGCGCATATCTGCTGAGCCAATAACCTGGCTGTCCGATCCTTGGTATCATCGCCCGCTGGCCCATGCTGGGCGTGTTCGGCGTTTGATATACAAGGAAGACAAGAATGAGATTGGTGCGCTATGGCCGCCCGGGCAAGGAAAAGCCGGGCCTGTTCGACGAAGAGGGCCGCCTGCGCGACCTGTCCGGGATCATCGACGACATCGACGCGTCGCAACTCTCGGACAAGGCGCTGCGCAAGCTGGCGAAGCTTGAGTGGAAGACGCTGCCGCTGGTGCGCGGCAATCCGCGCCTGGGCGTGCCGGTCAAGGGCGTCGGCAAGTTCATCGGGATCGGCATGAACTATGCCGACCATGCGGCGGAAACTGGCGCCGAGGTGCCGAAGGAGCCGATCTTCTTCACCAAGGCGATCAGCAGCCTGTCCGGCCCGGACGATCCGGTCCAGCTGCCGAAGGGCTCGAAGAAGACCGACTGGGAAGTCGAACTGGGCGTGGTGATCGGCACCCGCGCGCAGTACGTCAGCGAAGACGAGGCGCTCAAGTACGTGGCCGGTTACTGCGTGGTCAACGACGTGTCCGAGCGCGCCTTCCAGTTCGAGATGGGCTCGCAGTGGGACAAGGGCAAGGGCTGCGACACCTTCGGTCCGGTCGGCCCCTTCCTGGTGACGCGCGACGAAATCTACGACGTACAGGACCTGGATCTCTACCTGGAGCTGAACGGCAAGCGCATGCAGACCGGGAACACCGCGAACATGATCTTCACGGTGGCGCAGATCGTCAGCTACGTGTCGCGCTTCATGACGCTGGAACCGGGCGACATCATCACCACCGGCACGCCGCCGGGTGTGGGCATGGGGCGTTCGCCGCAGCGCTTCCTGAAGAAGGGTGACAAGCTGAGGCTCGGCATCGCCGGCCTGGGGGAACAGCAGCAGGAAGTGGTGGCGTTTCCTAAGTAAGATGACGGTAGTGGCGCGCTAGCAAACTTGGGTCCCGGCCTGCGCCGGGACGACGTTGTTCCAGTTCGCTGGAATCGGAATCCGTTAAAGCCGCAGGCCTGAAAACCGTCATCCCGGCGCAGGCCGGGATCCAAGTTCGTGCCGCAGCTACCAGCGCGCAAACGCTAGTCCGGCAGCCGCGCCTCGCAGCCTGCCGGCACCGCCGTCCTGGCCGTGTTCATCACCATGGCCAGGAAGGTGTAATACCCGTTGATCCCCATGAGATCGACCACGCCGTGCTCGCCGAACAGCGCGAGCGCATCGGCATACACCCGGTCCGACACCGATTTGGCCTCGTGCAGCTCGACGCAGAAGTCGTGCACCACCGCTTCGTCGACCAGCATGTCGCTCGGTCTGCGCCGCTCGGCGATCGCCTGGATCACCGAGGCCGGGATGCCCACCTGGGCCGCGATCGGCGCGTGGATCGCCCATTCCACCTGCTGGTTCCACTGGCGCGCGGTGACCAGGATCGCCAGTTCCGACAGCCGTACCCCGATCGCGCTGCGGTAGCGCAGGTACTCGCCCATGCGCTGGGCGTATTCCATCAGCTCCGGACTGCGCAGCAAGGGCACGAAGGGGCCGTACACCGCCCCGCGCGGCCCATCGATGATGGCCTGCGCCGCGGCGCGCTGGGCCGGGGTCATGTCCTCCAGGGCGATCGGTCCGAGTCGGTCGGTCATGGGCTGGGTGGTCTGTTGTAATTGGAAAATAATTGCACAGCGTTCTCTAAAAATCAAAAGAACCGGTGCACGGCACGCTTATTGTCAAACTCTTGTTCTGACCAAGGGAGTCGCAATGAGCCATATCCTCCACCGCAACCTGCGCCAGGTGCCGCCGACCGCGGTGTCCGCCGACGGCATCCGCATGCGCGACAAGGCCGGCCGGATCTACATCGACGCCAGCGGCGGGGCTGCCGTTTCCTCGCTCGGCCACGGGCATCCCGACGTGATCGCCGCCATGCACCGCCAGATCGACCGCTGCGCCTATGCCCACACCGCCTTCTTCACCACCGACGCGGCCGAGGAACTGGCCGACCGGCTCATTGCCGGGGCGCCGCAGGACATCGGCGGCGTCTACCTGGTCTCGGGCGGCTCGGAAGCGATGGAGACGGCGCTCAAGCTGGCGCGCCAGTACTGGGTGGAGGCGGGCGAGCCGCAGCGCCGCCTGTTCATGGCGCGGCGCCAGAGCTACCACGGCAACACCCTGGGCGCGCTGGCGGTGGGCGGCAACGAGTGGCGCCGCAAGGCCTTCGCACCGCTGCTGATGGACACCGTGCGGGTCAGCGCCTGCTACGAATACCGCGGCCGCGCGGCGCACCAGAGCGTGGACGACTACACCGCCGGCCTGCTCGACGAGCTGGAAACCAACATCCTCAAGGCCGGGCCGGAGAACATCATCGCTTTCGTCGCCGAGCCGGTGGTGGGCGCCACCGGCGGCGCGATCCCCCCGACGCCGGGCTACTTCCAGGGCGTGCGCGACATCTGCGACCGCTACCGCATCCTGTTCATCGCCGACGAGGTGATGTGCGGGATGGGGCGCACCGGCACCATGTATGCGATCGAGCAGGACGGCGTGGCGCCGGACATCATCGCGATCGCCAAGGGCCTGGGCGCGGGCTACCAGCCGATCGGCGCGGTGCTGGCGCACCAGACCATCGTCGACTGCCTGCGTAACGGCAGCGGCATGTTCCAGCACGGGCACACCTACATCGGGCACCCGGTGGCGGCCGCGGCGGCGCTGGAAGTGCAGAAGGTGATCGAGCGCGACGACCTGCTGGGGCGGGTGCGCAGCCGAGGCGCCACGCTGCGGCGCATGCTGGGCGACGTGTTCGGCACCCACGAGCACGTGGGCGACATCCGCGGGCGCGGCATGTTCCTGGCGCTGGAATTCGTGCAGGACCGGGCCGACAAGCGGCCGTTCGCGCCGGAGCGCAAGCTGCACGCGGCGATCAAGGCCAAGGCGATGGAAAACGGGCTGATGGTCTACCCGATGGGCGGGACCATCGACGGGCAGTACGGCGACCACGTGCTGCTGGCGCCGCCTTTCATTGCGACGGCGGCGGATCTGTCGGAGATCGTGTCGCGGCTGGCCGATGCGGTGGAGGCGGCGTTGAAGCAGTAGGCCAGGTCGACGTGAAACGCTGACACAGCTGCCCATTACAGCAGGCTCAAAAACGTCATTCCCGCGAAGGCGACGCAACGCACTTGGATTCCCGCCTGCGCGGGAATGACGGTTTATAAGCTAACGCAGAGAAAAAGGACGACTAGCCGCTCAGGCCAGCACCTTCCTGATCCACTTCGAAATATCCTGCACCTCTTCCAGGCACAGCGAGTGCTGCATCATGTACTCGTGCCACTCGACCTGGTAACCCAGCGACACCAGCACATCCTTCGATTCGCGCGCACGCGCGAAGGGCACCACGTTGTCGTGGGTGCCGTGGGCCATGAAGATCGGCGTGGACAGGCTTTCCTGGGTGCGTTCATCGATGACCACGTTGGCCAGCGGCAGGTAGCCCGACAGGCACAGCATGCCCGCCAGCTTTTCCGGGTGGCGCATGCCGGTCTGCAGCGTCATCGCGCAGCCCTGCGAGAAGCCGGCCAGGATGATGCGCGAAGCCGGGATGCCGCGCGCCTTTTCACGCGCGATCAGGGCTTCCACGTCGCGTTGCGAGGCGCGCAGGCCGCCTTCGTCCTCGCGGCGGGTCAGCTCGGCGCCGGTGATGTCGTACCAGGCGCGCATCACGTAGCCGCCGTTGATCGTCACCGGCATGGTCTTGGCATGCGGGAATACGAAGCGGATCCCCGGCAGTCCCGCGAGGTCCAGTTCGTTCACGAGCGGGACGAAGTCGTTGCCGTCGGCGCCCAGGCCGTGCAGCCAGATGACCGCCACTTGCGGGTTCGGCGCGGTTTCGATCTCGATGTTTTGCAGCAGTTCCATGGCTTCCTTTGTTCGTTCAGGCAGCAGGAGGACGCAGCGCCGACTTCGGGCGGAAGGTCTTGCTGATGGACGGATTGGTTTCGATGTAGGGACCCTTGATGAGGTCGATGCAGTAGGGGACGGCGGCAAAGATCCCGCCGACGACCGTGTTGCCGGCATCGTCCTTCAGGCCTTCCAGCGTTTCCTTGATCGACTTGGGCTGGCCCGGCAGGTTCATGATCAGGGCCGCATGGTCCGCCGTCTCGCGGATCACCGCGGTCTGGCGCGACAGGATCGCGGTCGGCACGAAGCGCAGGCTGATCTGGCGCATCTGCTCGCCGAAACCCGGCATCTCTTTCGTCGCCACGGCCAGCGTCGCCTCGGGCGTCACGTCGCGCCGCGCCGGGCCGGTGCCGCCGGTGGTGAGCACCAGGTGGCAGCGCGCATTGTCGACCAGGTCGACCAGGGTGCGCTCGATCTCCGCGCGTTCGTCGGGGATCAGGCGGGTTTCGACCCGAAACGGCGTGGTGATCGCCTGCGCCAGCCACTCGTGCAGGGCCGGGATGCCCTTGTCTTCATAGACGCCGCCGCTGGCGCGGTCCGAGACCGACACCAGGCCGATGATCAGCTCTTGATGCGCCAGTTCAGGATTACTCGTCGTCGGACTCGTCATCGCCGGCTTCTTCCTGGTCGTCTGCTGCCGCCTTCTGTTTCTGCTTCTTGCCCAGGTCCTTCAGGATCTGGAAGATCTCGCGGTAGGCCTTGGGCGGCTTGTTCTCCGCCTGTTCCTTGCGCGCGTTGCGGATCAGGGTGCGCAGGTGCTGCACGTCCAGTTCCGGATTTTCTTCCAGCAGCTGGGTCAGGGCCTTGTCGTCGGCGAGCAGCTTTTCGCGGCGGCGCTCGAGGGCGTGCAGCGCGGCGGTCTCGGCCTTCGAGGCGCCTTTCCAGCCCTCGATGGTGCGCTTGATGACCTCGACTTCTTCCTCGTCCAGCGTGCGCATCTTCTTGCCCACGAACTGCAGGGCGCGGCGGCGGCCTTCGTGGTTGGTGATGCTCTGGCAGGTGAGGATGGCTTCCTTGACGTCTTCCGGCATCTCGACGCGCTTGACGCGGTCGCGCGGCGCCTCCACCAGCTGTTCGCCGAGCTTCTGCAGCTCGTTCGACTGGCGCTTGGCTTCGGACTTGGAAGGACGTTCGTATTCTTGTTCGAACTCGTTGGACTGGAAGCCAACGGAGCCGCGGTTTGGATTAGGCATGATCTATGGATTGACCCGGATCGATCCGATTGGCGTAGAGCCGGTCAGTGAAAATAGTAAACGGCTGCTATGATAACTGTTTTAGGGCGAGCCACGAAAAACACGACATGAACGACTCCGCGATCACTTCTACGTTTACCCATACCCAGGACCAGCTGAAACAGCTCGCCCGCGACGTGTTGGCCTTCGCGAAAGAGCAGGGCGCCACCGATGCTTCGGTCGAGATCAGCGAAGGCAGCGGCCTGTCGGTTTCCGTGCGTAAAGGCAAGATCGAGACCATCGAGCAGAACAAGGACAAGGGCATCGGCGTCACCGTCTACTACGGCCAGCGGCGCGGCAATGCCAACACTTCCGACTTCTCCACCAAGTCCCTGAAGGACACCGTGGAAGCGGCCTGGAACATCGCCCGCTTCACCGCCGAAGACGACTGCGCCGGCCTGCCCGATGCCGAGCTGCTGGAAACGAACCCGCGCGACCTGCGCCTGTTCTACCCCTGGCAGATCAGTACCGAGGAAGCCGTCGAACTCGCCCAGCGCTGCGAAAACGCGGCTTTCGAAGTCGACCCGCGCATCAGCAACAGCGAGGGCGCCAGCGTCTACGTACAGCAGTCGCACTTCGTCGGCGCCAACTCGCGCGGCTTCATCGGCGGCTACCCGTTCTCGCGCCACACGATCTCGGTCGCGCCGATTGCCGGCAAGGGCAACAGGATGCAGCGCGACGACTGGTACACCTCGGCGCGCGACCCCAAGAAACTGGCCAGGCCGGAAGCCGTGGGGCGCTACGCCGCCGAGCGCGCGCTGGCACGCCTGAACGCGCGCAAGCTGGACACCCGAACCTGCCCGGTGCTGTTCGAGGCCCCGCTGGCCGCTGGCCTGCTCGGCGCCTTCGTGCAGGCCGTCTCGGGCGGTGCGCTGTACCGCAAGTCGAGCTTTCTGCTCGATTCGCTGGGCAAGCAGGTCTTCCCGGAGCACATCAATATCGTCGAAGACCCGCACCTGATCGGCGCGGTTGGCTCCGCGCCCTTCGACGAGGAAGGCGTGCGCACCACTCGCCGCAAGGTGGTGGAGAATGGCGTACTGCAGGGCTACTTCCTGTCCTCGTACTCGGCGCGCAAGCTGGGCATGCAGACCACCGGCAATGCCGGCGGCTCGCACAACCTCGACATCGTGTCCACGGCTACGCGCCGCGCCGACGATTTCGAAGGCATGCTGCGCAAGATGGGCACGGGACTGCTGGTCACGGAACTGATGGGCCAGGGCGTCAACTACGTCACCGGCGACTATTCGCGCGGCGCGTCCGGCTACTGGGTCGAGAACGGCGTGATCCAGTATCCGGTGGAAGAGATCACCATCGCGGGCAATATGCGCGAAATGTTCCAGCAAATCGTGGCGATCGGCAACGATGTTCTTCATCGTGGAAATAAATCGACCGGTTCGATCCTCATCGAAAAGATGGTCGTGGCCGGTAGTTGAAACTGGAGAATAAAAAATGAGCAAGTTCGTTCGCATTGACAAAGAAAACAGCCAGAAGAGCGTCCTGCTCAACCTCGACCTGGTAGCCACCGTCGAGCTGTCCCAGCCCTCCGACCTGCTCAGCTCGGGCAACGAGGCGCGCAAGGCCTACGTGAGCTTCCTGGCCCCCGACAAGACCACCATCGCCACCCTGCATTTCGACGCGCTCGCGGACGCCAATACCTGGGTCCAGAAGCACCTGGGCGTCGAGCTCTAAGACAAGCGGAGGCGTCATGGCCAAGCTCGTCCTGTCGCAAGCCTTCGATTTCCGCAGCGCCCAGGACTGGACCTGGATGCTGCGGGAAACCAACTTCAACCGCATCTCGATTGCGGACACCACCTACCGCCAGACCTTCCTCGGCGACTTCCCGCTGGCCTCGGACAGCAGCCTGAACGGCAAAATCGCCAGCACCTCCTTTTCCATCAAGGATGCGCTGGTCTACACCATCAGCGGTCTCGACCATGCCGCCAGCCTGCTGGCGCCCTACGTCGAGCGCAAGGGCGACCTGCGCGGTCTGTACGAGCCTTTCCTGGCCGGGGACGATACGATCGAGGGCAGCGCTGGCGCCGACGGCCTGATGGGCTTTGCCGGCAACGACCGCATCCGCGGTGGCGGCGGGGACGACTGGATCTCGGGCGGCGCCGGCTTCGATTTCGCCCTGTACGCGGGCAACCGCGCCGCCTACAGCGTCACCCGCACGGCCACCGGCTTCACCGTGGCCGACAGCACCGGCGTGGAGGGGAGGGACAGCCTGGAGGGCATCGAACGCCTGGTCTTTGCCGACACCAACGTGGCGCTCGACGTCGGCGCCGGCGAAACGGGCGGGCGCGCCTACCGCCTGTACGAGGCCGCCTTCAACCGTACGCCGGACGCGGCGGGCGTCGGCTTCTGGATCGGCAAGCTCGATGCGGGCGTGTCGGTGACGGCGGTGGCGCAGGGCTTCATCGACTCGCAGGAATACCGCGAGGCCTACGGCTCCGCCATGACGCACCGCGAGCTGGTCACGCGTTACTACACCAACATCCTCGACCGCGCGCCGGAGCAGGCGGGCCTGGACTTCTGGGTGCAGAAACTCGACAGCGGCGTGGCGCGCGCCGACGTGCTGGCCGGGATCAGCGAGAGTCCGGAAAACATCGACGGCTCGGCGGCGCTGATCGCCAACGGCTTTGCCTACACCCCCTATGGCTGAGAACAAGACCAGGGCCAATGACGCCAGCGTGCGCGCCTACCTGGATGCGATTCCCGACGCTGCGCGCCGCCAGGATTGCGAAGCGATCGTGGCGATGATGAGCAGGGTGACGGGAGCGCCTCCCGTCATGTGGGGCGGCAGCATCGTCGGCTTCGACAGCTACCACTACAAGTATGCCAGCGGCCGCGAAGGCGATGCCCCGCTCGCCGGCTTCTCGTCGCGCAAGGGCGACATCAGCATCTATCTGTCCTGCGAGCTGCCGCCGACGGACGCGCTGCGCGAGCGCCTGGGCCGGCACAAGATGGGCAAGGCCTGCCTCTACGTGCGCCGGCTGGAGGACGTCGACGCGCACGTGCTGGAGCAACTGGTGGCCGAGGCCGCCGCCGCGACGCGGGCGCGCTACGGCTGATAAAAAGCCCACCGGACCGCATGGTCGAGTGGGCTTTGCCGAGGCTGGCGATGCTCAGCCGGCCTGCTCGATGCGGCTGAGGCGCTGACCATAGATGCCCCAGGTGACCGGCTCGCCATCGACCGTGGCCTTGAGGGCCCAGCCGGTGCCGATCTTCTCGACCGTCACCTCGGCCTCGACTTCCTTCGCCACTTTCTCGGCCCAGGTCTGGGCCGCGCCGCGGCCCTTGAACAGCTCCTGGCCTTCGAACACGACGGTGGCGTCGAACACGGGGGCGGAGAACACGCTCATCGCCCGCTCCTTACTTCGTGCCCAGCGCGCGGACTGCGTTCAGCACCGGCTGCAGCACCGCCGCGCCCAGGCGCGTGCTGCGGGCGCCGTCCCAGCCCACCTGCGGGTCCGGGTCGTTGGCGTTGTCCTTGAACGGCAGTTCCAGGGTCAGCGACAGACAGCCGAAGGCGTGGGTGATGTGCGAGGAGCCCATGGTGAGGGTCTCGTCGGTGAACGGGGTCTTGCCGTAGCCGTGCACGTCCTGGAAGTCCGGGCTGGCGATCTTGAAGTCTTCGATGAAGCGCTGCTGCTGCGCGGCCTGGGCTTCGGTCCAGGTCGGGAGCGACTCGCTGCCGGCTACGAACACGTAGGGGAGGCCCTCGTCGCCGTGCACGTCCAGGCACAGGTCGACGCCCGTCTCGTGCATCTTCTTCAGCACCAGGAACACTTCCGGGCTGCGCTCCATCGACGGGTTCATCCACTCGCGGTTCAGGTTGGCGCCGGCCGCGTTGGTGCGCAGGTTGCCGCGCACCGAGCCGTCCGGATTCATGTTCGGCACCACGTAGAACACCGATTCCTTCAGGAGCTGGCGGCCGAACGGGTGGGCCGGGTCGAGCAGGGCGTCGAGCATGCCTTCGACGAACCACTCGGCCATGGTCTCGCCCGGGTGCTGGCGTGCGATCACCCAGACCTTTTTCTTTTCAGGCGAGGGTTCGCCGATGACCAGCATGTTCAGGTCGCGGCCGTCGACGGTGGAGCCGAGGTCCAGCATGCGCACGTTCTCGGCCATCTGGGCGCGGTCGAGCAGCTCCAGGTGGCGTTCCCACGAGTAGGGCTCGAAGTAGGCGTAGTAGACGCTGTCCATGCCCGGGGTGTGCTCGATCGTCATCACCTTGCCGTCGTAGGAGGTCGGCACGCGGAACCAGTTGACGCGGTCGTAGCTCGCCATCGCCTGGTAGCCTTCCCAGCCGGCCGGATAGGCGGCCTGGGCCGCATTCAGGAAGCGGATGGTGCAGGCCTGGCCTTGCGCGCCCTGCAGGCGGAAGTAGAACCATTGCACGATGTCGGCGTGCGAATCCTTGCGGATGTTCAGGTCGATGGCGTTCGCGCTTGTGGCGTTGACGACTTCGATGGCGCCAGCGTCGAACTGGCTGCTGATCTTGATAGACATGGTGTGTCCTGGATTATCGGTGTTGGGTAAAACGCTAATAATACTGCACGAATCAGGCGAGGCCGCCGAATCGCTCATGGAAGTCCTGGTCCGCTTCCGGCGTGGATTCATCTTCCTTGCGCAGCATCGTCATGATGTGTTCCTCGGCCCGGGCATAGGTGAGACGGTAGATGCGCCCGGCGAGTTCATAGGCGTCGCTGCCCGGCCACGGGGCCGGCAGCAGACCGAGCGGCAGCATCGGGTCGTGCAGCTGCACGCGGCGGTAGGCGTGGATCAGGAGGCTGCGGATGGCGAACGCGTCCTGCGGGGCGATGTCCGCGTCCATGTCCAGTAGCGGTGTGAAGGTCTCGATGAAGCCGCGATAGCCGGCCATCACGCCCGACAGATCCCAGGCGTCGCCCACCAGCTCGGGTAGCGGGCGCGCGCCGACGCCGGGCAGTTCGGCCGCATCGCACACGAATACCTTCCCTTCCGCGCCGGCACGCACCAGGATCTCGCGCAGGGTGTCGCGATCCGGCGCCGGGTGCGTCATCACCCCGGTGGCCAGCATCGCGAAGCCTTCCCACTCCAGTTCCTTGCGCAGCAGCGCGCGCAGGTCGCCGTCGATACTGCCGTTGGGGGCCAGCACGATGGTCCAGCGGCCATCCCAGTCCAGTCCCGGCGGCGAATAGATGCGGCGATTGGCGCGCTCGAAGCGCGGCAGCGCCTTCGGCTCCAGCGCATAACGGCTGCGCCGGCCCTCGCGGCTGGCGGTCAGCCAGCCTTCCTGCACCAGGCGGAACACGCTGGTGCGCACCAGCCGGTCCGACACGCCCAGGGGACCCAGCAGGTCGATCATGCTGCCCAGCCAGAAGGCGCCGCCATGCGGGGCGATGGCGTCGCCGCACAGGGTCATCACCAGCGATTTATGGCGCGGCGGGTCGTTCGTCAGAAAGCGGTCTATCCATTCCGCGCTGGTGAGTTGTGCCATTGATAACGCCTCGATATGATTCAAAATTTTGGTGTACATCCAATTTTTTGTATCGTATTATGGTTTGGAGAGTTTCGCAACGGAGACCAGCATGTACGCACAAATGGTGGAGACCGGACTCAAGAAAGTCCGAACCGAAGAAGACATGAGCCTTGAAGAAGCGGCGTTCCAGGCGCGCATTGACGCCGGCATCAAGATCGAGCCGAAGGACTGGATGCCCGAGGCCTACCGCAAGACCCTGATCCGCCAGATCTCGCAGCACGCGCACAGCGAGATCGTCGGCCAGCTCCCGGAAGGGAACTGGGTCACGCGCGCGCCGACACTGCAGCGCAAGTCGGTCCTGCTGGCCAAGATCCAGGACGAGGCCGGCCACGGCCTGTACCTGTACAGCGCCGCCGAGACGCTCGGCGTATCGCGCGACGAGCTGCTGCAGGCCCTGCATGCGGGCAAGGCCAAGTACTCGAGCATCTTCAACTACCCGACCCTGAGCTGGGCCGACATGGGCGCCATCGGCTGGCTGGTGGACGGCTCGGCCATCATCAACCAGATCCCGCTGTGCCGCTGCTCGTACGGACCGTACGCGCGCGCCATGATCCGCGTCTGCAAGGAAGAGTCCTTCCACGCGCGCCAGGGCTACGACATCATGATGGCGCTGGCCAAGGGCACGCCCGAGCAGAAGGCGATGGCCCAGGATGCGCTGAACCGCTGGTGGTGGCCTTCGCTCATGATGTTCGGCCCCTCGGATGCCGAGTCGGTGAACAGCGCGCAGTCGACCGCCTGGCGCATCAAGCTGTTCTCCAACGACGAGCTGCGCCAGCGCATGGTCGACCAGACCGTGCCGCAGGCCGAATACCTGGGCCTGACCATTCCCGACCCGGACCTGAAATGGAACGAGGAGCGCGGCCACTACGATTTCGGCGAGATCGACTGGAGCGAATTCCACAACGTCCTGAAGGGCAACGGCCCCTGCAATCGCGAGCGCCTGCGCACCCGCGTGAAAGCCTATGAGGACGGCGAATGGTTCCGCGATGCCCTGGTCGCCCACGCCGAGAAGAAAGCGGCCCGCAAGGCTGCGGCATAAGATGAGAACGATGGGGCGGTGACACCGCCGCATGCAACCCCTTGGAGATACAGAGATGAGCAAAGAATGGCCGCTGTGGGAAGTCTTCATCCGCAGCCAGCACGGCCTGGCCCACAAGCACGTGGGCAGCCTGCACGCGCCTGACGCCGAGATGGCGATCAACAACGCGCGCGACGTCTACACCCGCCGCAACGAAGGCGTGTCCATCTGGGTGGTGCGCGCCCAGGACATCGTGGCCAGCAGCCCGAACGACAAGGAAGCCCTGTTCGAGCCGGCCAACAGCAAGGTCTACCGCCACCCGACCTTCTTCCCGATGCCGGAAGAAGTCAAGAACCTGTGAGGTCGGCCGTGGACGCAAAGATCGAGTATCTGCTTCGTCAAGGCGACAACGCCCTGATCCTGTCGCAGCAGCTGTGCCAGCTGTGCGGCAAGGGACCGGCGCTGGAAGAAGACATGGCGCTGTCGAACGTCGCGCTCGACCTGCTGGGCCAGACCCGCATGTGGCTGAGCTATGCCGGCGAGCTGGAGGGCAAGGGCCGCGACGAAGACCGCCTGGCCTTCCTGCGCGACGCCCACGACTACCGCAACTGCCTGCTGGTCGAGCAGCCCAACGGCAGCTATGCCGAGGTCATGACGCGCCAGTTCCTGTTCGACACCTGGCACTACTTCCTGATGGACGGCCTGACCCGCTCGAGCGATGCGCGCATCGCCGAGATCGCGCAGAAGTCGATCAAGGAAGTCACTTACCACCTGCGCCGCTCGGGCGACCTGGTGGTGCGCCTGGGCGACGGCACCGATGTCAGCCACGCCAGGATGCAGACCGCGCTGGACGAGCTGTGGATGTACAGCGGCGAGGTGTTCCTCTACGACGCCGTCGACAATGCGATGGTGGAGCAGGGGGTGGCTCCCGCGGTCGAGGGACTGCGCAAGAACTACCTCGACCACCTGGCCGACGTGCTGAACGAAGCCACCTTGATCATGCCGGACCCTAGCGCCTGGATGCAGCGCGGCGGCAAGCAGGGCCGGCACAGCGAGCGCCTGGGCTACATCCTGGCCGAGATGCAGTTCCTGCAGCGCGCCTATCCGGGAGCGCAGTGGTAATGAACCTCGTCGGCGTCACCATCGAACTGGTCTGGAGCTGGCTCGGCGAGGTCGCCGATCCGGAGATTCCCGTCATTTCGGTGGTGGACCTCGGCATCGTGCGCGAGGTCGCTTTCGAGGGCGACGCCTGCGTGGTCACCATTACGCCAACCTACTCGGGCTGCCCGGCCATGCAGGTCATCGCGGACGCGGTGAAGGAAGCCCTGCAGGCGCATGGCCTGGAACAGGTACGCATCGTCAGCCGCCTGGCGCCCGCCTGGACCACCGACTGGATGAGCGAAGCCGGCAAGGCCGCCCTGAAGGGCTACGGCATCGCGCCACCTAGCCAGCAGGCGATCGACATCAGCGGCCTGCACGCAGGCATCCGCCGCCGCGCCGCGCCCGAGGTGGCCTGCCCCAACTGCGGTTCGCCGCATACCCAGCTGACCAGCGAGTTCGGCTCGACGCCCTGCAAGGCGCTGTACAAGTGCCTCGACTGCCGCGAGCCTTTCGACTATTTCAAGTGCCACTAAGATGAGCAAATTCTATCCACTGACCGTGGCGAAAGTGAAGCAGGAGACCCGCGACGCCATCGCCGTCACCTTCGACGTCCCGGCCGAGCTAAAAGCCCAATTCGCCTACCAGCAGGGCCAGCACCTGACCCTGCGCGCGATGATCGACGGCGAGGACGTGCGCCGTTCCTACTCGATCTGCTCGGCGGTGCAGGACGAACAACTGCGCGTGGCGATCAAGCGGGTGTCCGGCGGCCAGTTCTCGAGCTGGGCCAACGAACACCTGAAACCGGGCGCCATCCTCGAAGTGATGCCGCCGATGGGCCACTTCAACGTGCCGCTCGACCCGGCGAGCGAGCGCCACTACCTGGCCTTCGCCGCCGGCAGCGGCATCACGCCGATCCTGTCGATCGTGAAGACCACCCTGCAGGCCGAGCCGAAGAGCCGCTTCACCATCGTCTACGGCAACCGCGCCTCGTCGAGCGTGATCTTCCGCGATGAACTGACCGACCTCAAGGACACGTACATGGACCGGCTCAAGCTGGTGTATGTGATGAGCCGCGAGCAGCAGGACATCGAACTCTTCAACGGGCGCATCACGGAAGAGAAGTGCGGCCTGTTCCTGAAACACTGGATCGCTATCGACGACATCGACGTCGCCTTCATCTGCGGGCCGGAAGACATGATGCACGGCGTGTCGCGTTCGCTGCAGGCGGCCGGGCTGGCGAAGGAAAAGATCCGCATCGAGCTGTTCGCCGCCAGCATCCCCAAGCACGAGCACAAGCCGCGCAGAATCGAGGCAGGGGCGCAGCACCTGACCGAAGTCACCGTCATCATGGACGGCAACGCGGCCAGCTTCACGATGGACAAGGACAAGGAATCCATCCTGGACGCCGGCCTGCGCGCGGGCATCGACATGCGCTATTCGTGCAAGGGCGGCGTGTGCTCGACCTGCCGCTGCAAGGTGCTCGATGGCCAGGTGGAGATGGACGTGAACTACGCGCTGGAAGACTACGAGGTGGCGCGCGGCTTCGTATTGAGCTGCCAGAGTTTTCCCATCACGGACAAGGTAGTCGTCGATTTCGATATCGCCGAATAGGCCTACTAGCAGAGAGACCGTCGTTCCGGCGAAGGCCGGAACCCAATTTGACGTTCGTGGCATAGCAGCGAACTTGGGTCCCGGCCTGCGCCGGGACGACGTGCGAAGGACAACAATAAAAACGGAGACAACCATGAGCTACGAATCCATCCAGTTCAAGATCGAAAACGGCATCGCCCTCCTGACCCTGAACCGCCCCGATCGCCTGAACAGCTTCACCCAGGCCATGCACCTCGAGGTGCGCGACGCCCTGGACACACTCCAGGCCGACAAGTCCGTGCGCGTGCTGGTCCTCACCGGCGCCGGCCGCGGCTTCTGCGCCGGCCAGGACCTGTCCGACCGCGCCGTCGAACCCGGCGCCCCCGGCGTCGACCTGGGCGAATCGGTCGAGAAGTTCTACGCCCCGCTGGTCATGACCCTGAAGTCGCTCCCGATGCCGGTCATCTGCGCCGTCAACGGCGTGGCCGCCGGCGCCGGCGCCAACCTGGCCCTGGCCTGCGACATCGTGCTGGCCGCGAAATCGGCCAGCTTCATCGAAGCTTTCTGCAAGCTGGGCCTGATCCCCGACACCGGCGGCACCTGGCACCTGCCGCGCCTGATCGGCCAGGCACGCGCCACCGGCCTTGCCATGCTGGGCGACAAACTCAGCGCCGAGAAGGCCGAGCAATGGGGCCTGATCTGGGCCTGCGTGCCGGATGAAGCCCTGATGGACCAGGCCATGGCCATGGCCGAGCACTTCGCCGCGGCGCCGACGAAGGGCCTGGCTTTCACCAAGAAAGCCCTGCAGGCCAGCTGGTCGAACACCCTGCCGGAGCAGCTGAAGCTGGAAGGCGAGATGATGCGCGAGCTGGGCTACAGCCACGACTACCGCGAAGGCGTCGCCGCCTTCATCGCCAAGCGCCCGGCGCACTTCAAGGGGGAATGAGATGACGGCTCTCCCGAAAGACAGCATCGTCGCCGTGGTCGGCAGCGGCGCCATGGGCAGCGGCATCGCCCAGGTGGCGGCCAGCGCCGGCCACCAGGTCCTGCTGTTCGACACCCGGACCGACGCCGCCGACAAGGCCATCGCGGACATCGGCAAGACCTACGCCAAGCTGGTCGAGAAGGGCCGCATGGACGCCACCGCGGCCGATGAGGCACGCGCGCGCCTGAAGCGCATCGGCACACTCCAGGAAGCGCACCAGGCCGCGCTGGTGGTCGAAGCCATCGTCGAGAACCTGGACGCCAAGCGCGCCCTGTTCGCCGAGCTGGAAGGCATCGTGGCGGACGATTGCATCCTGGCCACCAATACCTCCTCGATCTCGGTCACCGCGATTGCAGCAAAGCTGCGCCGCCCGGAACGCCTGGTCGGCATGCACTTCTTCAATCCGGTGCCCTTGATGGCGCTGGTCGAAGTCATCAGCGGCATCGCCACCGACAAGGCGGTGGCCGACACCACCTACGCCACTGCCGAAGCCTGGGGCAAGAACCCGGTGCACGCGAAATCGACGCCGGGCTTCATCGTCAACCGCGTCGCCCGTCCATATTATGCGGAAAGCCTGCGCCTGCTGCTGGAGCAGGCCGCCGAGCCGGCCACCATCGATGCCGTGCTGCGCGACTGCGGCGGCTTCCGTATGGGCCCCTTCGAGCTGATGGACCTGATCGGCCACGACGTCAACTTCTCGGTGACGAATTCGGTCTACAACGCCTACTTCGGCGACCCGCGCTTCACGCCCTCGATCCTGCAGCAGGAACTGGTCAACGCCGGCTTCCTGGGCCGCAAGACCGGCCGCGGCTTCTACCGTTACGGCGAGGGTGTCGAAAAGCCTGCCGTGCAGCTGGAGGCGCCGCAAGCGAGACCGGAGTCGGTGGCGATCGTCGGCAACGAATCCGACGCGATCGCAGCGCTGGCCGCGCGCCTGGCCGCTGCCGGTTACGCGCTGCCGCGCGAGGAGACCCTGGACGCGTCCCCCGGCTTCGTGTGCAATGGCGCCGCGGTCTATCTCACCGATGGCCGCAGCGCCACCGAGCGTGCCGCCGAGAGCTGGCATGACGACACCGTCGTCTACGACCTGCTGCTGGACCCATCCGGCGCCACCCGCATCGCGCTGGCGCGCGCGGACCAGTGCAGCGAGGCCGCGTATCACGCGGTGGTCGGCATGTTCCAGGCCGCCGGCTTTGCCGTCACGCGCCTGGACGACGTGCCCGGCATGGCCGTGATGCGCACCGTCGCCATGCTGGCCAACGAGGCCGCCGACGCCGTCAACCAGGGCGTGTGCAGCGCGCAGGCCGTCGACATCGCGATGCAGAAGGGCGTCAACTACCCGCGCGGCCCGCTGGCCTGGGCCGACAGCGTCGGGCTGGAGCACATCGTGGCGGTGCTGTCCAACCTCGCCGCGACCTATGGCGAAGACCGCTATCGCGTCTCGCCGCTGCTGCGCCGCAAGATCGCCGCCAATCCGCACGGAGCGAAGTTCCATGCATAGCGATCGGAACGTGGAGCCACAAGCCCTGGCCGAACTGGCCGGCAAGACCATGTACGAGCGCGACCCGGCCAGCCAGGCCCTGGGCATGACGCTCGACGAGATCCGCCCCGGTTACGCGCGCATGTCGATGCGCGTGCGCGGCGACATGCTCAACGGGCACGCCACCTGCCACGGCGGCTACATCTTCATGCTGGCCGACAGCGCCTTCGCCTTTGCCTGCAACTCGCACAACTTCAATACCGTGGGCGCCGGCTGCAGCATCGATTACCTGGCGCCCGGCTTTGAGGGCGACGTGCTGGTGGCCGAGGCGGTGGAGCAGGCCCTGCAGGGCAAGACCGGCGTGTACGACATCAAGGTCACCAACCAGGACGGGCGCACCGTGGCGCTGTTCCGCGGGAAGTCGCACCGCGTCAGCGGCATGGTGGCAGAGGTTGGGCAGTAAAGTATTTTGCAAGACGACGAGGAGGTCGAAGATGGTCCAACGTAATCCAGCGCCGAACGAGCTGGAACCGATCGAACGCGCGAGCCGCGACGAGCTGCAGGCCCTGCAGCTGGAGCGCCTGAAGTGGTCGCTGCGCCACGCCTACGAGAACGTGCCGCACTACCGCGCCGCCTTCGATGCCGCCGGCGTGCACCCGGAAGACCTGAAGTCGCTCTCCGACCTGGCCAAGTTCCCGTTTACGGACAAGAAAACCCTGCGCGACAACTACCCCTTCGGCCTGTTCGCGGTGCCGCGTGAACAGGTGGTGCGCATCCACGCCTCCAGCGGCACCACCGGCAAGGCGACCGTGGTCGGCTACACCCAGCGCGACATCGACACCTGGGCTGGCGTGGTGGCGCGCTCGATCCGCGCGGCTGGCGGCCGTCCAGGGGACATGGTGCACATCTCCTACGGCTACGGCCTGTTCACTGGCGGCCTGGGTGCGCACTACGGCGCCGAAAAGCTCGGCTGCACGGTGATCCCGATGTCCGGCGGCCAGACCGAGAAGCAGGTGCAGCTGATCCAGGATTTCAAGCCCTCGATCATCATGGTCACGCCTTCGTACATGCTGAACATCGTCGAGGAGTTCACGCGCCAGGGGATCGACCCGGCGACGTCGTCCTTGAAAGTCGGCATCTTCGGGGCCGAGCCCTGGACCGACGCCATGCGCCGCGAGATCGAGGCGCGCGCCGGCATCGACGCGGTCGACATCTATGGCTTGTCGGAGGTGATGGGCCCGGGCGTGGCGAGCGAGTGCATCGAGAGCAAGGACGGCCCGACCATCTGGGAAGACCATTTCTACCCCGAGATCATCGACCCCGAGACCGGCGAAGTGCTGCCCGACGGCGCGGAGGGCGAGCTGGTATTCACGTCGCTGAGCAAGGAAGCGCTGCCGATCATCCGCTACCGCACGCGCGACCTGACGAGGCTCCTGCCGCCCACCTCGCGCTCGATGCGCCGGATGGGCCGCATCACGGGGCGCTCGGACGACATGCTGATCATCCGCGGCGTGAACGTGTTCCCGAGCCAGATCGAAGAAATCATCCTGAAGATGCCGGCGCTGGCGCCGCAGTACCAGCTGGTGGTTGCACGCGACGGCCACCTCGACACGCTGGAAGTGCTGGGCGAGCTGCGCGACGCTTCGCTCGCAGCAGGCGACGTGGATGCGCTCTGCCGCGAACTCCAGCACTGCATCAAGACCCATGTGGGCGTGAGCACGCGCGTGTGCTTGATGCCGCCCGGCGGGATCGAACGCACGCTGACCGGCAAGGCCCGGCGCGTGGTCGACAAGCGTCCAAAAAACTAGATAACGAGGAGACACCATGACCGACGCATTCATCTGCGACGCCATCCGCACCCCCTTCGGCCGCTACGGCGGCGCGCTCTCGAGCGTGCGCGCCGACGACCTGGGCGCGCTGCCCATCGCCGCGCTCATTGCCCGCAACAAGGACGTGGACTGGGCCGCGGTGGACGACCTGTTCTACGGCTGCGCCAACCAGGCCGGCGAAGACAACCGCAACGTCGGCCGCATGGCCGCGCTGCTCGCTGGCCTGCCTTCATCGGTGCCGGCCAACACCATCAACCGCCTGTGCGGCTCCGGCATGGACGCCATCGGCAGCGCCGCGCGTGCGATCAAGGCCGGCGAGGCCAACCTGATCATCGCCGGCGGCGTCGAGAGCATGACCCGCGCGCCCTTCGTCATGGCCAAGGCCGACAGCGCCTACTCGCGCGCCGCCAGGATCGAGGACACTACCCTCGGCTGGCGCTTCGTGAATCCGCTGATGAAAGCGAAGTACGGCATCGACTCGATGCCGGAGACCGCCGAGAACGTGGCGGTGGAATTCAACATCAATCGCGCCGACCAGGACGCTTTTGCCCTGCGCAGCCAGCAGCGCTGGGCCCGTGCCCATGCCGAGGGTTTCTTCAAGGACGAGATCGTCCCGGTCACGATCCATGGAAAGAAAGGCGAGTCGCGTGTATTCGACACCGACGAGCAGCCGCGCGAGACCAGCATGGAAGCACTGGCGAAACTGAAGGGTGTGGTGCTGCCCGACGGGACCGTCAGCGCCGGCAACGCGTCGAGCCTGAACGACGGCGCCTGCGCGCTGCTGCTGGCTGCCGAAACAACCGCCGCACGCAACGGCCTGACACCGCGCGCGCGCGTGGTCGGCATGGCCACCGCCGGGCTGGCGCCGCGCATCATGGGCTTCGGTCCGTCGCCGGCCGTGAAGAAGCTGCTGGCACAAACCGGCCTGCGCCTCGACCAGATGGACGTGATCGAGCTGAACGAAGCCTTCGCGGCACAAGGCCTGGCCGTCATGCGCGACTTCGGCCTGCCCGACGACGCTGCCCACGTGAACCCGAACGGCGGCGCCATCGCCCTCGGCCACCCGCTGGGCGCCTCCGGCGCGCGCCTGGTGACCACCGCCGTCAACCAGCTGCACCGCATCAAGGGCCGCTACGCCCTGTGCACCATGTGTATCGGCGTGGGCCAGGGCATCGCGATCATCGTCGAGCGGGTGTAGGCATGGTCAAGGTCTACGAGATCGACGGCGTGCGGCCGGTGGTCCATCCCAGCGCCTACGTGCACCCGAGTGCGGTGCTGATCGGCGATGTGATCGTCGGCCCGCGCTGCTACATCGGCCCGCTGGCCTCGCTGCGCGGCGACTTCGGTCGCCTGATCCTGGAAGAAGGCGCCAACCTGCAGGATACCTGCGTGATGCACGGCTTCCCGGGCGAGGACACGGTCGTCGAAGTCGACGGCCATATCGGACACGGCGCGGTACTGCACGGCTGCCGCGTCAAGCGCAACGCCATGGTGGGCATGAATGCGGTGGTGATGGACAAGGCGGTCGTGGGCGAGGAATCGATCGTGGCCGCGATGAGCTTCGTGAAGGCCGGGATGATCATCCCGCCGCGCAGCATGGTGATGGGCACGCCCGCGAAGATCATGCGCGAGCTCACCGATGAAGACGTGAAGTGGAAGAGCTTCGGGACGCGCCAGTACCACGAACTGAACCTGCGCTCGCTGCAGACGATGCGCGAAGTCGAGGCCTTGCTTGAACCCGAGCCGGATCGCAAGGGCATCGCGTTCGATCCCGATGGCAGACATAAACCGAGAGTTTGATTGCACCACCACCCCCTGCACCGTCGTTCCCGCGTAGGCGGGAACCCAATTTTGTCTGAGCAGCGTTAGCTTGAGCTGGTGGCTGCGGAGCGAACTTGGATTCCCGCCTTCGCGGGAATGACGTTGATAAGAGCTGCGTTGGTGTGAAGTACCTGATTCCTGAAGAGATACCTGACTGGAGACAACAACATGGGCAACATCGCAACCCTGCAAAGCCTGATCGCCGGCCGCTGGCACGGTGCCGAGGCGGCTACCGCGCTGCACAGCGCGCTGAACAACGAACTGATCTATCACACCCACGCCGAGAAGATCGATTTCGACGAAGCCGTCACCTACGGCCGCAAGACCGGCATCCCCGCCCTGATGCGGCTCGACTTCCAGAAGCGCGCCCAGGTCCTGAAAGCCCTGGCCCTCTACATGATGGAGCGCAAGGAAGAGCTGTACGAGATCTCGCACCTGACCGGCGCCACCCGTCCGGACAGCTGGGTCGACGTGGAAGGCGGCATCGGCACCCTGTTCGCCTACGCCAGCATGGGCTCGCGCGAACTGCCTTCGTCGAATGTCCTGCATGAAGGCCCGGCCATCGCCCTGGGCAAGCGCGGCGGCTTCGCCGGCACCCACATCCTGGTGCCGCGCGGCGGCCTGGCGGTGCACATCAATGCCTTCAACTTCCCGATCTGGGGCATGCTGGAAAAATTCGCGCCGAGCTTCCTGGCCGCGATGCCCTGCATCGTCAAGCCGGCCACCGCCACCAGCTACCTGACCCACGCCACCGTCAAGATGATGATGGACTCCGGCCTGCTGCCGGAAGGCGCGCTGCAGCTCGTCATCGGCTCCACCGGCGACTTGCTCGACCGCCTGGGCGGCTTCGACGCCGTCACCTTCACCGGTTCGGCCGACACCGCCGCCAAGCTGAAGGCCAACCAGAACCTGATCCGCGCATCGGTCCCGTTCACCGCCGAAGCCGACTCGCTGAACTGCGCCATCCTGGCGCCGGACGTCAGCCCGGACGACCCGGAATTCGACCTGTTCGTGAAGGAAGTCGCACGCGAGATGACCGGCAAGGCCGGCCAGAAGTGCACGGCGATCCGGCGCGTCATCGTGCCCGAGCAGCACGCGGACGCCGTGGGCGCGCGCCTGCGCGAGCGCCTGGCCAAGATCACGGTCGGCAACCCGAAGGTCGAGGGCGTGCGCATGGGGGCGCTGGCCTCGATGGACCAGCACCGCGACGTCTCGGAACGCGTCGAGATGCTCGCGCGCGGCAACGAAGTCCTGTTCAGCGCCCGCGACGGTTTCGCCCCTAGGGGCGAGGGCGCAGCCAACGGGGCCTTCTTCGCGCCGACCCTGCTGCTGTGCCGTAACGCATTGAGTAACGACGCCGTTCACGACATCGAAGCCTTCGGCCCGGTCAGCACGATGATGACCTACCGCGATATCGACGAAGCCCTGCACCTCGCTGCGCGCGGCAAGGGCAGCCTGGTAACCACCCTGGTGACCAAGGACCCGGCCATCGCCGCCCACGCGGTGCCGGTCGCCGCCGCCTCGCACGGCCGCGTGCACATCCTCGAGCGCGAGTCGGCGGTGGATTCCACTGGCCACGGTTCGCCGCTGCCGCAACTCAAGCACGGCGGCCCGGGTCGCGCCGGCGGCGGCGAAGAGCTGGGCGGCATCCGGGCGGTGAAACACTTCCTGCAGCGCGCCGCGGTGCAGGGTTCGCCGACCATGCTGGGCGCCGTCACCGGCGAATACGTGCGTGGCGGCGCGGTCAAGGAAACCGAGACCCACCCGTTCCGCCGCTGGTTCGAAGACCTGGAAGTGGGCCACTCGCTGCTGACCCACCGCCGCACCGTGAGCGAGGCCGACATCGTCAACTTCGGCGGCGTCTCGGGCGACTACTTCTACATGCACTTCGACGAGATCGCGGCCAAGGACACCCAGTTCGGCAAGCGCATCGCCCACGGCTACTTCGTGCTGTCGGCGGCGGCGGGCCTGTTCGTGTCGCCGGCGCCGGGCCCGGTGCTGGCCAACTACGGCCTGGACAACCTGCGCTTCGTGGCGCCGGTGGCGATCGGCGACACCATCCGCGCGCGCCTGACCTGCAAGCGCAAGGTCGACCGCAACCGTACCGATGAGCAGGGCCGCGGCCAGGGCGTGGTGGCGTGGGATGTGCAGGTGACGAATCAACACGACGAACTCGTGGCGAGTTACGATATCCTGACGCTGGTACAGAAACGCGGCTAGGACGCAAGGGCGCTGTCCGCCGCCAACCAAGGAGACCTATCGCATGTCGAGACTGGACCTGAGCAGCATTCCCGTACTGAAAGGTACGGGTTACCCCGAAGCCTACGCCGAGCTGGTGGACGGACGCACCAAGCAGGCCCTGGGCGACGCCGGCGGCCTGACCCAGTTCGGCGTCAATCTGGTCGAACTGCAGCCGGGCGCCGCATCCTCGCAGCGCCACTGGCATTCGCATGAGGACGAATTCGTGATGGTGGTGTCGGGCGAGCTGGTCCTGGTCACCGACGAAGGCGAGACCCTGATGCGCGCAGGCGACTGCGCGGCCTTCCCGGCAGGAAAGCCGAACGGGCACCATCTCGTCAACCGCAGCTGGGGGCAGGGGGTTTTCCTGTGCGTCGGCTCGCGCGTCAAGGAAGACCAGGCGACGTATCCGGACATCGACCTGCACTACGATGGCGCCACCGACACGTATTCGCACAAGGACGGCAGCCCTTATCCGCCACGCGGCTGAGGGTCAGTTCAGCTTGCGCGCGTAGCGGCTGCGGATGTGCTGGCTCACGAAGGTCGACAGTCCGCGCCCTTCGCGCGCCAGTTCCTGCATCCTGGCAATATTCTCGGCGCCAGCGCTGCGCTCGGTATACAGATAGCGGTCACCGCCGGTGAACTGGATGGTGATCGAGTCGGTATCAATGTCGTAGGCGACCACGCCGGATTCGCCGCTCGTGTTGCGATAGCGGTGCATGCGCACCTCCATGTTTGTCGTCGATACCTCTCATGTGGGTGTCGATCGCCTCAAGACAAGACGCCTCGCTTCAGTGACCGATCTTGCGCTGCACCTTCAGCAGCCCACTTTCTGTACGCACGGCAACAAGGTCCATGTAATCGGCCACCGGGGCCGAGCGCGTCTCGACCGGATGCGTGTGCGTGGCGGTCACGACGACGCTGTCCATGCCTGCCGCCTCGGCTGCAGCGAGGCCGATCGTCGTGTCCTCGAACACCAGGCAATCCTGCGGCGCCACGCCCAGTTTCTGGGCGCCCAGCAGGAAAGGATCGGGGTTCGGCTTGCCGCGCTTGACGTCGTCGGCCGACACCAGCAGCGGCGGCAGGGGCAGGCCGGCGGCGGCGATGCGCGCCGTGGCCAGGGGACGCGAGGCCGAGGTGACGATGGCCCAGCGGTCCGTCGGCAGGCTGGCCAGGAAGCGGCCCACGCCGGCGATTTCCTCGATGTCGCCGACGTCCTCGATTTCCGCCAGCGCAATGCCCAGCGCTTCCGCCACCGGGTCGACACCGGGCAGGCCGAGCTTGCGGATGGTGTCTTCGGTACGCTTGCCGTGCACGGTCGGCACGAAAGTCACCGGATCCAGTCCATGCCGGAGCGCCCATGCGCTCCAGACCCGCTCGGCGGACTTGATCGAGGTCAGGATGGTGCCGTCCATGTCGAACAGGAAGGCGGCGTATTCGCGCGAGGGCAGGACGGATGGGTTGGTCGGGGTCACGGATGCATTCTCGTTGTGGAATCGGATTATCCAGCATAGCGCAAAAGGCCTGAAGGCTTGGCCTCCCTTGACGCCGGGGCGGCGTGCTGCCAGACTGGCCATCCCATTCACCGATCCGAGGAGCGTCGCATGAACCAGCCTGATACCGTCCTCCGGTCGGCCGCCTGAGCGCTTCGTCCATCTCGACGATGTCTTAAGCGCGCCAGCGCGCCGACCTTCCATTTCTTGCTTTGCCGCGCCACTGGTGCGGCTGCCCGCGCACGCCTGTTGCGCCACTGAATGGAAAACACATCGTCATGATCGACATCGATTTCCCGACCCTGCACGGGATCGGCTTCAAGCAGCATTTCGTCTCACAACTCGCGGCGGCATCGCCGCAAGCTCGCCTCGCCCGCGTCACTTCCGCCCAGCGCGACGCGCTCACGCTCGACGACGGGCGCGAGGCCTTCCCCGCGCGCAACGTGCGCTTCGACGCGCGTGGCCAGCCCGTGGTCGGCGACTGGGTACTGGCCACGCACAGCCTGGGCGACTGGTGGATAGCCGGGACGCTCGACGCCTTCAGCCGGCTGTCGCGGCGCACCCCGTCGGGCAGTCAGGTGCTGGCCAGCAACGTGGATACCGCGCTGCTGCTGATGGGCCTGGACAACGATTTCAATCCACGCCGCATGGAGCGCTATATCGCGCTGGTGCGGGCCTGCGGCGTGGCGCCGGTCATGATCCTGACCAAGCCGGACATCGGCAGCGAGGTCGCGCACAGGATCGCGCAGCTGCGCCAGCGCATTCCCGATGACGTGCCCTTGCTGCACCTGATTCCGTCGGAGCAGCTTGACACCGGCGTGCTGGCGCCCTGGCTGGGGGCAGGGCAGACCCTGGTGCTGCTCGGGTCCTCGGGCGTGGGCAAGTCCACGCTCACCAATGCCTTGAGCGGCAGCCTGCAAGCCACCGGCGGCACCCGCCACGGCGACGACCGCGGCCGCCACACCACCACGGCGCGCTCGCTGCACCGCTGCCCGGGCGGGGCCTGCATCATCGATACGCCCGGCCTGCGCGCCTGGCAGCCGGACGCGGACGAGGATGAGCTGGAGCTGTCCTTCAACGACATCGCGGCGCTGGCGGAAGGCTGCCAGTTCCGCGACTGCCGCCATGCGAGCGAGCCGGGATGCGCGGTGCGGGACGTGGTGGATGCGGATCGCCTGCAGAACTATCGCAAGCTGTTGCGCGAGGTAAGGCGGGCGGAGCAGACGGCGCTGGAGCGCATCGCCGAGCGCGGGAAGTGGAAGGTCTTGATGAAGGAAGCGAAGCAGCGCGGCCGGGAGTAATTCAGGCCAGTGGCCTGAATTACCGCGGCAATTGGTGGATTACTCTTCCAGCTGCTTGCGCACGCGCGCGATCGCCGCCCGCACCTGGTTCGGCGCGGTGCCGCCCACGTGATCCCGCGCCGCCACCGAGCCTTCCAGGGTCAAGACGGCAAACACGTCCTGCTCGATCAGCGGCGAGAACTCGCGCAGCTGCTCCAGCGACATCTCCGACAAATCGCACTTGGCGATGTCGCAGGCGCGCACCGCGTGCGCCACCGCTTCGTGGGCGTCGCGGAAGGGCAGGCCCTTCTTGACCAGGTAGTCGGCCAGGTCGGTCGCAGTGGCGTAGCCCTGCAGCGCCGCCGCGCGCATGTTCTCGGCCTTCACGGTGATGCCGCCCGCCATGTCGGCGAAGATGCGCAGGGTGTCGGTAACGGTGTCGATGGTGTCGAACAGCGGTTCCTTGTCTTCCTGGTTGTCCTTGTTGTAGGCCAGCGGCTGGCCTTTCATCAGGGTCAAGAGGCCGTTCAGGTGGCCGTAGACGCGGCCGGTCTTGCCGCGCGCCAGTTCCGGCACGTCCGGGTTTTTCTTTTGCGGCATGATCGACGAGCCGGTGCAGAAGCGGTCGGCGATGTCGATGAAGCCGATGCGCGGGCTCATCCACATGACCAGCTCTTCCGAGAAGCGCGACACGTGCATCATGATCAGGGAGCTTGCAGCCGTGAATTCGATCGCGAAATCGCGGTCCGACACGGCGTCCAGCGAGTTGTGGCACACGTCCTCGAAGCCCAGGGTTTTCGCCACGCGCAGGCGGTCGATCGGGAAGGTGGTGCCGGCCAGCGCGGCCGCGCCCAGCGGCAGGCGGTTCACGCGGCGGCGCGCATCCTGCATGCGCTCGGCGTCGCGGCCGAACATCTCGACGTAGGCCAGCATGTGGTGTCCAAACGTGATGGGTTGGGCCACCTGCAAATGGGTGAAGCCCGGCATGATGGTGTCCGCATGGCGTTCGGCCAGATCGAGCAGGGCGGCGCGCAGGCTGGCGAGCAGGCCGAGGATGTCGTCGATCGCCGCACGCACGTACAGGCGGATGTCGGTCGCGACCTGGTCGTTCCGGGAGCGGCCGGTGTGCAGGCGCTTGCCGGCGTCGCCCACCAGTTCGGTCAGGCGCTTCTCGATGTTCAGGTGCACGTCTTCCAGGTCGAGCAGCCACTCGAAGCTGCCGGCATCGATCTCGCCCTTGATCTGGGCCATGCCGCGCTCGATCTCCGCACGGTCCTGTTCACTGATGATGCCTTGCGCGGCCAGCATCTCGGCGTGGGCGAGCGAGCCCTGGATATCGAAGGGCGCCAGGCGCTTGTCGAAGAACACGGAGGCGGTGTAGCGCTTGACGAGGTCGGAGACGGGTTCGGTGAAGCGCGCGGACCAGGCTTCGGCTTTCTTGGAGAATTGATCGGTCATGGTGGGATCCCTGTTAGGTATCCCACGATTATAAAGCCTGTGCCCGCCCCTCACCCGAGGTGGATGACAAGCGCCGGTAAATGCGCAATGATGTGCTTACTATTCTAATAAGGGGGAGACATGCATCGTTTGGCCCAATTCGGCCTGGCACTCGCGTTTGCGGCACCTGCAGCATTGGCGCAGCAGGCCGCCCCCGCCGCGCCGGCCACGCCCACCGCAGTGGCCGCACCAGCCGCGCCCGCGGCGGCAAGCATGCCGGCAGCAAAAGCGGCGGACGTCGCCTCGATCGACGCCATCATCGCCGCCGTCTACGACGTGATCTCGGGCCCGGCCGGCGCCCCGCGCGACTGGGACCGCATGCGTTCGCTGTTCGCGCCCGAGGGCCGCATGGGCGCCATGGTCGCGCGTCCGGACGGCAGCTACGTCCTGCGCGCCATGAGCCCGGAGGACTACATCGCCCGCAACACCAAGGCCTTCACCACCATGGGTTTCTTCGAGACCGAAAAGGCGCGCACCACCGAGACCTTCGGTCAGATCGCCCACGTGTTCAGCACCTACGAGGCGCGCCACGCCAAGGATGAGGCCAAGCCCTTCATGCGCGGGATCAACAGCATCCAGCTCATCCATGACGGCAAGCGCTGGTACGTGCTGAACCTGATCTGGCAGGCCGAGGACGCCAAGCTGCAGCTGCCTGAGCGCTACCTGCGCAACGGCTGAGCTGCCCGGGGAGCGCCGTCCAATTGAAACTTATGCATCAAGAGAACGGCGCTAGAATTGGTTTTTAAGCCACATTCAACGCTTCCATGATTACCAACGATTCGAGCTTCCAGGTCAGTACCGACCAGACGCGGCTGGACATCCCGATGATCTACCGCTTCCTGAGCGAGCAATCCACCTGGGCAGTTGGCATTTCGCGTCCGACCGTCGAGCGTGCCATCGAGAATTCGCTGTGTTTCGGCGGCTATCTCGACGGGCGCCAGATCGCTTTTGCACGCGTCATCACCGACTTCGCGACCTTCGCCAACCTGGTGGACGTGTTCGTGGTGCCCGAGTACCGCGGCCGCGGTTACGGCAAGCAGCTGATCGGGGCGGTACTGCGCCACCCCAGCCTGCAGAAACTGCGCCGCTTCACGCTCCACACCAGCGATTCGCACAGCCTGTACGAGCGCTTCGGTTTCACCGCGCCCCAGCGTCCCGAGACGATCATGGAGCGGTACTTTCCGAACATATATTTGTCCTGAGCATACTCAACACGGCGTCCCCCTTCTGGAATCAGGCTTACGATGTGTCTGAACCGGGAGGATTCGCATGCTTCGCGCCGTCGTCCGTGCTCTGCTGGTGTTTGCCTTGCTGGGAAACCAGCCGCTTGCCGCGGCCGACGCCGGGCAGCCGAAGGAGCCGAAAGGCTCGCTCGTCATCATCGGCGGCGCACTGCGTGCCGACAATGCCGCCGTGTGGGAACGCATGGTCCAGCTGGCGGGCGGCAAGGGCGCCCGTATCGCCGTGTTCGCCTCGGCCTCGGCCAGCCCCGAAAAAGCCGGCAAGTTCCTGGTCGAGCGCTTCAACCACTATGGCGCCAGGGCCTTCTTCGTGCCGGTGGCCGTGCGCCTGTCCGGCATCGACTACCAGGCGGCCGCCGAGGATCCGGCGCTGGCCGGCGCGGTGCGCGCGGCCGGCGGCGCCTATTTCGCCGGCGGCGACCAGGGCCGCATCACGCGCGCGCTGCGCCGCGAGGACGGCGGCAATACCCGTATGCTCGACGCCCTGTGGGACATGTACCGGCGCGGCGGCATGATCGCCGGCTCCAGCGCAGGAGCCGCCATCATGAGCAGCACCATGTTCGGCCGTCCCAAGACGGTGCTGGCCACGCTCAAGCTCGGCATCGACGAGGACAAGGAGATCGCGCCCGGCCTCGGTTTCATCGGCGACGACGTCTTCATCGACCAGCACCTGCTGGTGCGCGGCCGGTTCGCGCGCATGGTGCCGGCCATGCTCAAGAAGGGCTACAAGCTTGGCCTGGGCATCGACGAGAACACCGCCATGGTGGTGGGCCCGGCCCGCGACGTCGAGGTGATCGGCTACCGCGGCGCGCTGCTGGTCGACCTGTCGAAGGCGGCGCCGCAGGACGGGCCGAAGGGAGGGCCGCTGAGCGTCAGCAACGTGCGCCTGAGCTACCTGGACAACGGCGACCGCTTCAACCTGCTCAGCCAGATCTTCACGCCCGCGCCCGACAAGCTGGACAACCGGATCGACCCGGCCCGGCCCTATTACCGCGAACCGCTGTTCTCGGCCGACATCCTCGGTAACAGCACGGTGGTCGACCTGATGGCCAAGCTGATCGACAGCGACCAGCCGGAAGCCATCGGCCTCTCGCTCGACAGCCCGCACGGCATCCAGCCCGACCTCGGCTTCGAGTTCAAGCTCACCCGCACGGGCGACAGCGTGGGCTACCAGTCCTCGTTCACCGAGCAGTACTCGGTCTACAACATGCGGCTCGACATCCGGCCGATCGTGGTGCAGCGGCCGCTGTACCAGTACCGGCAGCTCGAGACCGTGGCGGACGGCGGTGCCGGCGCCGGCCGGGTCGATGCCGCCAGGTAGGAGCGGATCATTCGCAGCGGCCGCCCAGCTGGCTGGCCAGCATGCGCGCCTGGGCATCGACCAGGGGAAGGTTCGGATCGTGTCCGGCGCGCGGGACGATCGCCAGCTGCTTGCGCGGGGCCGAGATCCGGTCGAAGTAGCGTTGCGCGATTTCCTTGGGTGCCAGCAGGTCCTGCTCGCCATGCACCATGTAGACCGGCAGCCTGAAGCTGGCCGCCTGGCGCTCCATGTCGACAGTCGAGATGATGCCGTCGCCCTTCATGCCGATGAACTGGATGTACGAATAGTCCTCGCCCGCCGTGTAGTCGGCACGCGCCTGAGGCGTGCTGCGCGCCGCCTTCCACTCCATCCAGGCGGCGGGGATCGGATCGGATACCATGGCCTCATACTTGCGGATCGCACGGCGCAGGATGCCGAAGTTGCGCGGGTTGGTCCAGGGCGGCGTGCCGAGCGCCTCGATCTTCTCGACGGTGGCCTGGTCTCCGGCCGCGCGGGCGCGCTCCAGGATGATCTCGCGCGAGGCGCGCATGGTCTCGGTGCTGTTGACGACCTGCGCCACCGGCACCCAGGCGCAGTACAGTTCCGGACTGCGTGCCGCCATGTGTCCGCCCAGGATCGAGCCCCAGGAGCTGCCCAGCAGGACCAGCTTGCGCTTGCCCAGGCGTTCGAGCAGTTGGCGCGACAGTTCGATGCCGTCGTCGCGCATGCGCTCCAGGCGCAGGGGCGTGTCTTCGCTGGGGGCGTTGCGCGACCAGGTCAGGCCGGCGGCGCGCTGGTCCCAGTGGATGACGACGTAATCCCTGGTCCAGGACGCGTACGGATCGTTTTCGTAAATCGAGATCGGATTGCCCGGGCCGCCATGCACCAGCAGGAGCGCCGGCTTGGCGCAATCGGCGCCGTCGATCGAGATCCACTGCTCGATGCCGCCGATCTTCACGTAACCGCTGTCGTGGATGGCTTGTCCCGGCTTGCAGGCGGCAGGCAGGGCCGCGTGCGCCAGCGGCGATGCCAGGGCCAGCGCGGCCAAGGTGCTGTGTTTGAACAGGTGCATGTCGTCTCCTATGTATCCGGACGATTCTAGGCTGCGGGCCTGATGTGGGCAACTGTCATTTCCGACAGGCCTGCGGCCGTTTTACAATGCAGCTTCCGCCCCGAATGAGGATCACCATGTTCCGCCTGCCACTCCGATTCTTCGCCGCCGCGCTGGCGCTCGTCGCCGGTATCGCCACCGCAGCGCCGCAGCCGGCCACCGTCCGCGTCGACTATACCCACAGCGGCAATGCCTTGTCCGACCAGTATGCATTGGAACGCGTCGTCATCGAACCGCTGCCCTGGCCCGGCAACACGGCGCGCAACCTCGACGAGACCAACCGCGGCCAGAACCGGGTCGAGGTGGTGGACGCGAAGACCGGCGACCTGCTGTACTCGCGCGGCTTCTCGACCGTCTTCGGCGAGTGGCGCACGACGGATGAAGCCAACAAGATCAGCCGCAGCTTCCAGGAATCGGTACGCTTTCCCAAGCCGGACCGCCCGGTGCGCGTACGCATCCTCGAGCGCGACGAGCGCAACGGGTTCTCGGTGGCCTGGAGCGTCGAGGTGGACGCCGACGCGCAGGAGGTCGTCAAGAAGCAGCCGGACCTGGCCGCCAAGCCGATTCCGGTGCACGTGAGCGGTCCGTCCGCCGACAAGGTCGACCTCCTGATCATGGGTGACGGCTACACTGCCGCGGAACTGAAGAAGTTCGAGGCGGACGCACGGCGCCTGACCCAGTACCTGTTCTCGGTCTCGCCCTTCAAGGAGCGCGCCAGGGACTTCAACGTCTGGGCGCTGGTGCTGCCCACGAGCGAATCCGGCATCAGCCGTCCATCCACGGGCGTGCATCATGCGTCGCCGCTGGGCACCCGCTACGACATCTTCGGCAGCGAGCGCTACGTGCTCACCCTGGACAACCGCGCGCTGCGCGACATCGCCCAGCACGCGCCCTACGAGTTCATCGAGATCCTGGTCAACAACGAGACCTACGGCGGCGGCGGCATCTTCGGCCAGTTCAGCACCGCGGCAGCCGGCAACGGCTGGGCCAACTACCTGTTCGTGCACGAATTCGGCCACCACTTCGCCGGCCTGGCCGATGAGTACTACACCTCGCCGGTCGCCTACGCGGCCGCCAGCACGCGCATGGAACCCTGGGAGCCGAACGTCACCGCGCTGCGCGACCCGGCCAACATCAAGTGGAAGCGCCACGTGAAAGCCGGCACGCCGCTGCCGACACCCTGGCCCAAGGCTGAATACGAGGAAGCCTCGCGCGCCTACCAGAAGAAGCGCGCGGCGCTGCGCGCGGCGAACCGGCCGGAGAGCGAGATGAATGCGCTGTTCATGGAGGACCTGAAGGCGACCAACGCGCTGTTCGCGGGCAAACCGCATCGCCACGACGTGGGCGCCTTCGAGGGCGCGAATTACGAAGCCACAGGCTATTACCGGCCGGCCATGCAGTGCCTGATGTTCGACCGCAGCGAAGCCTTCTGCCCGGTGTGCCAGGACGGGATTAGCGACATCATCGACCTGTATGCGGGGAAAACTCGACAGTAAAGATTGCTTACAAAATGTCAAGGGTCTAAGTGGGCTGGCTAACAGACCCGGCGAGTGGAGAGTCCGTATTCTGGACTCGTCGTCACAACAATTATTTGCGCAAGCTGCACCGCGCGACCACTCACCGGAAAGGAATCACCATGAACAAACTGATCGCCACCCTCATCGCCGGCCTGTTCGCCACCGCCGCCCACGCCCAGACCGCCACCACCCCGGCCGCCAACAGCGCCGTCGTGAAGGCCGAAGCCAAGGCCGAGAAGGACATCGTCAAGGCGGAAGCCAAGGAAGTGAAGACCGCGGCCAAGGCCGACGAGAAAGTGAACAAGGCAGTCGCCAAGGCCGGCGAGAAGAAAGCCGAAGCCCACGCCGACGCCGTGAAGGCGCATGCCAACGCCGTCGAAAAGGTGGCGAAGGCCGATCCGGAAGACCGCGCCAAGGCGGTTGCCAAGGCCGAAGAGAAGATCGCCGATGCCAACCTGAAGGCCGACAAGAAGATGATCAAGGCGGACGAGAAGCTGCTCAAGACCCAGGTCGATGCGGCGGCCGACAAGGCCACTGCCGCGGCCAAGACCGAGCAGGCCCGCGCCGAAGCGACCGCGGACGTGCACAAGGCGGCTGCCAAGCACTAAGCCAGGCTGCTCTCATAAAAGCGCCGGTTCTTTTGAACCGGCGTTTTTGTTTGCGTTTGTGGTGCGCATGCAAAATTGGATTCCGGCCTTCGCCGGAATGACGGTCTTTGAGCTGACGATAAAACGTTCTATGCGGCTGCTCATGCACGTCGTTCCGGCGAAGGCCGGAACCTAAGTTCGCTGGACATAGCGAACGTTAGCGTACACCACAATAAAACGCCGGCTCGAAGCCGGCGTTCTCCACTACCCGCTCAAACCGATCAAGCGTCGGTCGCCCGCATCGCCAGGTCCTGCGCCTTGAGCTTGGCCGACAGCGGCTTGCCCTTGCGCGCGCGCTTGCCGAAGTGCGGCTCCAGGCCCGAGGCAAACAGCTCCACCGTGCGCGGCTTCGAGCCGGCCCAGGTGCCGATCACGTTCACGCCCTTCTGGTTGATCGGCTGCGCCGCCAGCAGGGTTTCCTTCGGCTCCAGTTCCATCAACGTCACGCCGCGGCCGCCGTTGGTCAGCACCTTCATCTCGTCGATGCCGAATACCAGCACGCGGCCCTTCTCGGACAGGCAGGCGATCGCGCCGGCGGTGTCGCTCACGATCCGCGGCGCCAGGGGCACGGCGCCCTCGTCGAGCGTGATGAAGGACTTGCCGCCCTTCAGTCGGCTGATCATGTCGCCGGCCTTGGCGATGAAGCCGAAGCCGTTCGACGAGGCCAGCAGCAGGCGCGTCTCCGGGTTGCCCGCGAAGTAGTGCAGGATGCGCACGCCGCCCGACAGGTCGACCAGGGTGGTGATCGGCACGCCGTCGCCGCGCGCTCCCGGCAGGGCGGCCACCGGCACCGAGAAGGACTTGCCGTTGCTGCCGATACCGATCAGGGAATCGACCGTGCGGCACTCGAAGGCCTGGAGCAGCGAGTCGCCGGCCTTGAAGGTGAACTGCGCCGGGTCGTGGCCGATGCCGGTGCGCGCGCGCACCCAGCCTTTCTCGGACACGATCACCGTCACCGGCTCGTCGATGACCTTCTGCTCGGCCACGGCGCGCTCGGCTTCCTCGATCAGGGTGCGGCGCTCGTCGCCGTACTGCTTGGCGTCCTGCTCGATCTCGCGGATGATCAGGCGCTTCATGCTGGACGGATTATTCAGGATGTCTTCCAGCTTTTCCTTTTCGCTGCGCAGCTCGGCCAGCTCCTGCTGGATCTTGATCGCTTCCAGGCGCGCCAGCTGGCGCAGGCGGATCTCGAGGATGTCCTCGGCCTGGCGCTCCGACAGGCGGAAGCGCTCGATCAGCGCGGCCTTCGGCTCATCCGAGTTACGGATGATGGCGATGACTTCGTCGATGTTCAGCAGGACGGTCTCGCGGCCCTCCAGGATGTGGATGCGGTCGTTGACCTTGCCCAGCCTGAATTCGGTACGGCGACGCACGGTGACGAAGCGGAAGTCGATCCATTCCTGCAGGATGTCGGTCAGGCCTTTCTGGCGCGGACGACCGTCGCCGCCGATCATCACCAGGTTCATGGGGCTGGAGGTCTCGAGCGAGGTATGCGCGAGCAGCATCAGCATGAACTCGTTCTGGTCCTGGTTCTTCGACTTCGGCTCGAACACGATGCGCACCGCCGCTTCGCGGCCAGATTCGTCGCGCACGGTGTCGAGCGCGCCGAGGATGGTCTGCTTCAGCGCCAGCTGCTCCGGCAGCAGGGCCTTCTTGCCGGCCTTGACCTTCGGGTTGGTGAGTTCCTCGATTTCTTCCAGCACGCGCTGGGCCGAGCAGCCCGGCGGCAGCTCGGTAACCACCGCCTGCCACTGGCCGCGCGCCAGTTCTTCGATCTTCCAGCGCGCGCGCACCTTGAGCGAGCCGCGGCCGGTCGCGTACATGTCGGCGATGTTCGAGGCCGGGGTGATGATCTGGCCGCCGCCCGGGAAGTCCGGACCGGTGATGTGGGTCATCAGCTCGGCATGGGTCATCTTCGGGTTGCGAATCAGGGCCACGGCGGCGGTCGCCACTTCGCGCAGGTTGTGCGAGGGGATCTCGGTGGCCATGCCGACCGCGATGCCGGAGGCGCCGTTGAGCAGCACCATCGGCAGGCGCGCCGGCAGCTGGCGCGGCTCGGTGGTGGAGCCGTCGTAGTTCGGCTGGAAGTCCACCGTGCCCATGTCGAGTTCGTCGAGCAGCAGGCGCGACACCGGCGTCAGGCGCGCTTCGGTATAGCGCATCGCCGCGGCGCCGTCGCCGTCGCGCGAGCCGAAGTTGCCCTGGCCGTCGATCAGCGGGTAGCGCAGCGAGAAGTCCTGGGCCATGCGCACCAGCGCGTCGTACACCGACTGGTCGCCGTGCGGGTGCAGTTTACCGAGCACGTCGCCGACCACGGTGGCCGATTTGCGCGGCTTGGCGGTGTGGCCCAGGCCCAGTTCGTGCATCGAGTACAGGATGCGGCGCTGGACCGGCTTCTGGCCGTCCGAGACGTCCGGCAGCGCGCGGCCCTTGACCACCGAGACGGCGTAGTCGAGGTAGGCGCGCTCGGCGAAGGTGGATAGAGTGAGCGTCTCGGTGTCGTCCGAAGGCGCGTTTTGTTGTTCGAAGAGGCTTGCTTGCGTCGTCATGATTGTTTGTTCGTTTCTTGGGCGGCTAGTGCTGGTGGCTGCTCAAGCAAACTTGGGTTCCGGCCTTCGCCGGAACGACGGTCTTTAGGCTAACGGTGCTATGACCACTAACTTTTGCACGTCATCCCGGCGCAGGCCGGGATCCAATTTTGCGTGCAGACTGCTCACATATCTCGCTTAGATATCCGCTTCCGTTTCGTTGCCGTGTTCTTCCAGCCACGCCCGGCGGGCGGCGGCTTCGCCTTTCCCCATCAGCATGTTGAAGCGCGAGCCCGACTCGGCCAGGCTGTACTGGCCGAAGGCGACCGGCAACAGGCGGCGGGTGTCCGGGTTCATGGTGGTTTCCCACAGCTGTTCCGCATTCATCTCGCCCAGGCCCTTGAAGCGTGAGATGCTCCACACGCCTTCCTTCAGGCCTTCTTTTTTCAGCTTGTCCTCGATGGCCAGCAGCTCGCCGTCGTCCAGCGCGTAGAGCTTCTGCAGCGGCTTCTTGCCGCGCGCCGGCACGTCGACGCGATACAGCGGCGGACGCGCCACGCAGATGTGGCCGTTGCGGAACAGGGCAGGGAAGTGCCTGAAGAACAGCGTCAGCAGCAGTACCTGGATGTGCGAGCCGTCCACGTCCGCATCGGACAGGATGCAGATCTTCCCGTAGCGCAGGCCGGTCAGGTCGGGATTGTCGTCGACGCCGTGCGGGTCGACGCCGATCGCCACCGCGATGTCGTGGATCTCGTTGTTCGCGAACAGGCGGTCGCGCTCGGTCTCCCAGGAGTTCAGCACCTTGCCGCGCAGCGGCAGGATGGCCTGGAATTCCTTGTCGCGGCCCATCTTGGCCGAGCCGCCCGCCGAGTCGCCCTCGACCAGGAACAGCTCGTTGCGGGTGATGTCGGTCGATTCGCAATCGGTCAGCTTGCCCGGCAACACGGCCACGCCCGAGGACTTCTTCTTCTCGACCTTCTGCAGCGAACGCAGGCGCGATTGCGCCTGCTTGATGACGAGTTCGGCCAGCTTCTTGCCGTATTCGACGTGCTGGTTCAGCCACAACTCGAGCGGCGGGCGGGTGAAGGTCGAGACCAGCTTGACCGCGTCTCGCGAGTTCAGGCGTTCCTTGGTCTGGCCCTGGAACTGCGGGTCCAGCACTTTTGCCGACAGCACGAAGGAGACGCGTGCGAACACGTCTTCCGGCAGCAGCTTGACGCCCTTCGGCAGCAGCGAGTGCATCTCCACAAAACTCTTCACGGCGCCGAACAGGCCGTCGCGCAGGCCGGACTCGTGGGTGCCGCCGCTCACGGTCGGGATCAGGTTGACGTAGGACTCGCGCACCACGCTGCCTTCCTCGGTCCAGGCCACCACCCAGGCCGCGCCTTCGCCTTCGGCGAAGCCTTCGTCACCGAGCGCGGCGTACTGCGCACCCTCGAACAGCGGGATCAGGGTCTGGCCGTTGGAGGCCTGGGCCAGCGCCTCGGTCAGGTAGCCGCGCAGGCCTTCGTCATAGCGCCAGGTCTGGACGTCGCCGGTCTTGGCATTGGTGAGCGTGACGGTCACGCCCGGCAGCAGCACGGCCTTCGAGCGCAGCAGGCGCTGCATGTCGCCAAGGGGAATGTTCGGCGAATCGAAGTACTTCGGGTCGGGACGGGCGGTGACGCGGGTGCCGTTCTTCTTGCCGCCCCGTTCAGGCGGGCGCGAAGTCAGGGGCTCGACCAGGTCGCCGTTCTCGAAGGCCAGTTCGTGGACGCCATTGCCCTCATCGTCCTTGCGCCAGACGGTGATTTCCAGGCGCGTGGACAGCGCATTGGTGACCGACACGCCGACGCCGTGCAGGCCGCCCGAGAAGGCATAGGCGCCGCCGGAGCCCTTGTCGAACTTGCCGCCCGCGTGCAGGCGGGTGAAGACGATCTCGACCGTCGGCACGTTTTCTTCCGGGTGCAGTCCAACCGGGATGCCGCGGCCATCGTCTTCGACCGTGACCGAGCCGTCCGTGTTCAGGGTGACGGCGATGTTCTTGCAGTGTCCGCCCAGCGCCTCGTCGGAGGCGTTGTCGATCACTTCCTGGATGATGTGCAGCGGGTTTTCGGTCCGGGTATACATGCCCGGACGCTGTTTCACGGGCTCGAGTCCTTTGAGGACGCGGATGGATGATTCGCTGTAGTCAGATGCGGGTTTCTTGGAAGCCATGCTGGTATGTGTAAATTCAATGCTTGCGCATTCTATCTCTTGTCACGCGGAAAGTTGGCCATTTTTGAGATGCCAAACGTGCTTGTTAGTCTGCACCATTGTGCTAGATTAAAACGATGTGACCCGGAAGTGCCCACGGAAAGGCTGAAAAGCGATGCCCGCAAGCAGATATCCGTTTTCCGTCCGCCTGGTCGGTTTTGCGCCCCCTGAATGCGCCCAGCTCGAGAGCCTGCTGGCGCAGGCCCCGCTGCCGGGGCCGTCGTATTTTTGCCTTCACGACGACAGTTTGCAAGAACCCGACCTGTACATCGCCGATGGCGCCAATCCGGCCGCCCTGGCGCGCCTGGCCTGCCTGCCGCCCGGCGCACTGCAGCCCATCCTCCAGATCGGCGGCGACGGCGCCACTGGCGAGAACGGGCGCCGCACCCTGCCGTGTCCCGTCGACCCTGCCAGCCTGTACGAAGCCCTGGCCGAACTGCTCGATACCCGCGTGCAGGCGCTGGCAGCCCTGGCCGCGCGCGGCGAACGCTGCCTGCCGGAGCGGCGCCGAAGGCCGCGGTTGGCGCCGGACACCGAGGCGCCGGATTATTACACGCGCCTGCGCCAGGGGCCGCCCGATGGCGCCGTACTCATCATCGACAAGGGCGGCGCCTTCCGTGACCATGTGGCGCGCGTCGTTGCCAACACCTTTGTCAATCCCTTGAGCACTACGTCCAGCAATCCCGCCACCATCACCTCCTGCCTCGCCCCGGGCACTACCGCCCGGCCGGTCGAATGGACCGACAGTAGCCGCGCCGCCGTGCGCCTGTGCGACGAGACGCCGGTGTCGCTGGTCATGATCAACACCTGCGCTCCAGGCATCGAACCGTACAGCCTGAGCAGCGCCATCAAGTCGCAGGAAGGGGCAGGGCGTACCGCCGTGCTGTTTCTTGTTGGGCAATCGTTCAAGTACGACAGCCTGCGCGCCCGCGATGCCGGCGTACGCGGACTGCTCGACAAACCCGTGGCCGACCGCCACCTGCTGGCTACCTTCCAGAAGCTTCTAGCCTTGCCGCTCAATAAGCCTTAATAAAAACTACTGTAATTGCATACAGTATCAACCGAAACGGGAAATCCCGCAAGCTGCCGGTTTTGCAACATGCCCACGCGGCGCGATGAGCTTTTTGTAACAACTTCAAATCGTGCGCGGCCGTGGCGCGGCTATATTGCTAGTCATGGCGCAAGACGAACCGACACCACCTCCGGAAGTGCCCGGCCCCCCGATCGAGAAACGTCCCGAAGCCCCGGTGCGGGTGCCGGACCGGCGCGCGACCCAGGGGCAGACCATGCGCGGGCATGCCAAGTACCAGCGCGACGGCGACACACCGCTGGCGCTGGCCGGGCGCGTCATCGGCTCGCGCTGGCGCGCCCTGCGCGAACGCTTCAACCGCGATTTCATGCACCGTACCCTGCATATCGGGGTGTCGGCGCGCATCTTCCATCCGGAACCCGGCGCCCGGGGCCTGCTCAGCAAGAACCTGCAATACCTCGAAGAATCGATTGCCCAGTGGGTGATGTCGCGCGACGTACTGGTGTTCATGATCCCCACCGTGAACACGAACGGCTTGCTCCATCCCAGCAACATCACCCTGCGCCACTATGCGCGCCACCTCGACGGGCTGGTGCTGCAGGGCGGGGCGGACGTGGCGCCGCAGACCTATTCCGAGGTGCCGACCCGGCCCGAGTGGAGCGGCGACCGCGCACGCGACGTCTACGAGCTCGAGCTGCTGCACGAATTCGTCGACGCGGGTAAACCCGTGCTGGGCGTGTGCCGCGGCTGCCAGCTGATCAACGTCGCCTTCGGCGGCACGCTCTACCAGGACGTGCTCACCAACGTGCCCGATGCCCTGGCCCACGTGCAGGACATCTACGATGCGCACCGCCATGCGATCCGCTTCCCGGCCGGTTCCTCGCTCGGCAAGATGTTCCACGGTGTCGAACGGCCGATCGTCAATTCGATCCACCACCAGGCGGTCAAGGAACTGGGGCGCGACATCCGTGTCGAGGCCTATTCCGAGCCCGACGGCATCGTCGAGGCGATCCGCTACGAGCGGGCCGACTTCGTCATGGGCCTGCAGTGGCACCCGGAATTCCATCGCGCCGGCGGCGTCGAGCTGCTCGACTGCACGCCGGTGCTGGACGAATTCCTGCGCGCGGCGCGCGAGACCAGGTTGTAAACATCTCGCCATGACTGCCTTGGCAAGCGCCGCCCGGGCATGCCGGGCCTTCTCGTAGGTCTTTGTCGCTACATGCCTGTCGCGCAGCATGCGTTGATTCCTGACCACATCAAATAAAAAACTGTTGACTCACATCCTTTTTCTGATAACCTTCTAAATCGTTGCAGTAAATCGTTATAGTTGATATTCCCTGGGAAGCAGCGACTTCTGCGGGACGAGAACAAAGCGATTTTTATTATCATGTTGCAATAATGCAAAAATCGAGCTATTTTCTGTAACGTTGCAGTAAATCGTTGCAGATTTTGTCGATGCCGGATTTTATCGAGATCATGGCCGGTCGACCGCTTTTTGCAATAAGACTTTACTAGTCATAAAACAAGAAACTGGAGACTCTGGCATGACCTTACCGCAGTGCTTGCACTGGCTTGCCGCTCTCGCGCCGACCGGCGCCGGATCGCGCCGATTCATCCAACGCAGCTTACCGGCCGCGTTAATGGCGACTGCCTCGCGCCCGTTCGGGTGGCGCTCTGCATCATCCTTGTCTCCCTGCCGGCCCTGAAGCCGGGCACGGCACTCACTTCCCTAGACATCCCACCATAAGGATTACCATGAGCATCACGCAACGCACCCTTGGTCTGTCGATCGTTTGCGCCGGCTTGCTGGCGGCGGTCGCCCAAGCCGTTCCAGCAGGCGTGCCCGGGACGCCCGATGGCCAGAACTTCACTTCCCGGGAGGCCCTGGACAGCCTGTTCGAACTGGAGGGGCGCACGCCGTATTCGATGCCCCACGACGGCACCCTGAACTTCAGCGCGATGGCGTCGAAGCATGTCACGCCGAACGGCCATGGCTACCGCAACGAGTTGAAGATCAGCGACGCCAATCGTCTTCCTGTCGAGCAAACCCGCGAGCATTTCTCGGCCCTGGTGACGCCGACTCTGCCGGCCGGCGCCCGGACCATCGTAGCGCAATACCATGTGGTAGGCATCGAGACCATCGTCAAGGTCTATGTGCAGGACATCGCCGAGCCGGCGCTCGACGGCAAGGCGGGCAATGGCGTGTTCGATGTCGTCGCGCGCATCCGCGACACCAGCGGCAGGGACGTTCCCACTGCCCTCGGGACGGTCAAGTCGGGCGAACAGTTCGCCCTTGACGTCCGCTTCGACGGCGGCGAGGCCAGTGTCGCGGTCAAGTCCGCCAAGCATGGTCTGCTGCAAACCCCGCGCACCCGGGTCAAGAGCGATACCCGCAAGATCTATTTCAAGTTCGGCGACTACCTGCAGGCACGCGAGCCGGACACGGGGGCGATGACGAGCAAGCCGGCGGTCTGGGATGCGTATTACCAGCGCCATGGCATCGGAGACAGCCTGATCAGTTTCAAGGAAACGAAGTTCGAGCGCCACTAAGCGCTTGCGACGGCCGGGCGCCGCCCGCCGGATCCAGGTTTGCATCTGCAACAGAAAAATATTCTAGGAGACTATCGCTGTGAGCATCTGTAACGAGAACCAATTTCACGCCCCACGCCCGATCGTATCGGCCATCGCCCTTGCCCTGCTCGCGATGGCGGGCAACAGCCAGGCCCAGCAGGCTCCGGCCATATCGGCGCAGCCGGAAATGAACAAGGTCGAGGTCACCGGCACCAGCTTCAAGCGCGCGGTGGCCGATCAGGCCCTACCGGTCACGGTCGTCAAGGCCGAGGACTGGATCGCCCAGGGCATGCTGACCATCGACGACATCCTGATGTCGATGTCGACCGCCTCCACCTACCAGCCGAACACCACCGCCGGCAACGGCAACAGCGCCAACATGCGCGGCATCGGCAACGCGCGCACCCTGGTCCTGATCGATGGCAAGCGGCTCAACGATGCCGCGATCAATCCGAACGTCATCCCGGTCAGCGCGCTCGACCGCACCGAGGTGCTGCGCGACGGCGCCTCGTCGATCTACGGCAGCGACGCGATCGGCGGCGTGATCAATTTCGTCACCAAGCGCTCGCACACCGGGGCCTCGGTCACCGTCAAGGGAACTTCGCCGGTCAGGAACGGCGGCGGGCAATCCAAGGGCCTGAGTTTCATCGCCGGCAAGGGCGACCTGGCCAAGGACGGCTGGAATGTCTACGTCACCGCCGACCTGAACCATCAGAATGCGCTGCCGCAGGACGCCCGCCCCCACCTGACCACGGACGAGCGCCGCCAGGCCGCCGGCTTCACGCCCTTCAGGGCCACCCGCGGCACCCATGCCGTGCCCGCCAATGTCCTGCTGGCCAATGGCTCGACCAAGGTCGGCAACCTCACCATCACCGGCAACCCCTATTACGCGAGCGGCTGCCTGCCGCCCTATACGGTGCCGGGCACCAGCAACACCTGCTATTCCCTGAACAACGCCAACAACCTGACCCTGACCAAGGAGGGCCGGCAGGCATCCTTGTTCAGCAAGGGCAGCATCCAGGTCAACCCCGACCACCGGGTCTCGGCATCGGTGCTGTATTCGTCGATCTATAACCGGCCGGTGAAGAATCCCACTTACGGCATCGCCGCCTCGATCCCGAATTTCCCGGCCCTGACCATCGGCCCGACCAGCCCCTACTATCCGGGCAAGGGCATCACGCCGGCCATGCCGGGCATCACCAACCAGACCCTGACGCTGGCCTGGTCGCTGATGGGCGATCTCGGCCCGACGGTGCTGAACTACGACACCCGCACCGCGCGCATCAACTTGGAAGCCGACGGCCGCGTGGGCGCCTGGGATTACCGTGCCGGCCTGTACAGCGTCATGTACCGGACCCATACCACCTTCCATTCCGGCTTCGTCAACAGCTATGGCTTGCTGGCCGGCGTCGCCAACGGCAAGCTGAACCCCTTCGGCCTGCAGAACGAGGAGGGCCGCGCCTACTTGGACAGCATCTCGACCAATGGCCAGACCGCCGATTCCAGTTTGAACCGCCTGCACGGCATCGATCTCGGCGGCAGCCGCGAGTTGATGGACATGGCTGGCGGCAAGATGATGCTGGCGCTGGGCGCCAATGCCTACCACGACGCGGCCTACCATTCGATCCCCGATACCGTCGTGCAATCGGGCGGCCAGACCGGCACCACCGCGGCAGCCAACGAAAGGGCGTCGCGCAACGTGGTCGCGGCCTATGCGGAACTGGACTTGCCGTTCAGCAAGGCACTGAACGTCAACATGGCGGTGCGTACCGACCACTACAGCGATTTCGGCTCCACCACCAACCCCAAGCTCAGCTTCCGCTACAAGGCCAACGAGATGGTGATGCTGCGCGGCGCCATCGGGACCGGCTTCCGTGCCCCGACCTTGAGTGAGCGCTATTTCGGCGCGACGAACGGTCCGACCGGCCTGACCAGCGACAACTACAACGATCCGCTGCTGTGCCCTGGCGGTCCGGCCGGCGGCAGTACCGGCGGCACCGCGCTGCCCGGCTACAACCCGAGCCGGGTGTGCGCCTCGAAGCAGCCGATCAATACCGGCGCCAACCCGAACGTCGGCCCGGAGCGTTCCACCACCGTCAATCTCGGCGTGGTGTTCACCCCGACCCGCAGCCTGCTGGTCTCGCTCGACTATTTCAGTGTCAAGCTGCGCGACGCGATCGGCCAGCTGTCCCAGGCTTCGCTGTTCACCAATCCGGCCTACACCGACCTGTTCATCCGTGACGCCAACAACAACCTGCTGTGGGTGGATGACCGCCGCACCAACCTGGGCGGGCTGCGCACCGACGGCGTCGACGTCACCGCCACCTATACCTTCCCGCGCACCGCCTGGGGCCGCTTCGGTGTCCAGCTCGACGGCACCTACCTGCACCGCTTCGATACCCAGCTCGAGGACGGCAGCCCGTGGCTCTCCAGCATCAACAAGTTCGGCCCGCTGGACTCGAACGTGATGAATTTCCGCTGGAAGTACGGGGCCTCGGTGAAATGGACCAGCCCGAAGGGCGACTGGAGCTCCACCCTGAACGAACAGTACAAGCAGAGTTTCGAGGACCGCAATGCCAACTCGCTGTTCTATCACCGCATCGACTCCTACCGGGTCTATAACTGGTCGCTCAGCTATTCCGGCATTCGCAACCTGAAGGTCGTAGCAGGCATCAACAATCTGTTCGACCGCGATCCACCGGTGGCCAACTACCGCAACGAAGGCTACGCCAGCGGCATGGCCAGCCCGGTGGGACGCACTTTGACTGGCCGCGTGACCTACAACTTCTGAGCCGGCGCTTTTCATGACCCAGGTAAATTGCTGTTGACTTCGATGTGAAATGAGGTAAGCTGACTAAATCGATTCAGTAAATCGTTGCAGTTCATCCCGGCCTGGCTGGTCACGACATTGCCGCCAGTCCGCGATGTACAAGAAACTGCAAAGCATTTATCGTCCGTGCGGGTGCGGATTTTCAGCACATTTCTACGGCGATATCGGCAGCGATATCAATAGCAAGATACGAGGACTTCATGGGCGAACCCAAGATTCAGGATGTGGCAAGGCTGGCGGGAGTATCGGCCTCCAGCATCTCGAATTTCCTGAACAACCGGATGGAACAGATGCGGCCGGACACCCGGCAGAAGATCGCGCAAGCCATCAAGCAGCTGGGCTACCGGCCCAACAACGCGGCGCGCCAGCTCAAGACCGGCGTCGCCGCCATGGTCGGCCTGCTGGTGCCCTCCCTGGCGAACCAGTTCTTCGGCTCGCTGGCCTGCGCGGTGGAGGCAGCGGCGGCGCGCTACCAATGCCATGTCATGACCTTCAGTACTTTTCGCGACCCGCAGCGCGAGCGCGCGGTGATGGCCGACCTGCTGTCCTACGGCGTGCAAGGCATCATCACCGGCTCGGCCCTGAACGACACCGGCCATCTCGCCTCGGTCACCGAGCGCTGCCGGGTAGTGGCCTTCGACATCAAGCCGACCGACGAGCAGCATACCGGCATCGGCACGATCTCGGTCGACAACGCCGCCGCCACGGCGATGGCGGTGGAGCACCTGGCGGGGCTGGGGCACCGCGGCATCGCCCTGGTGACGCCGCCGCCGTTCACGCTCAACCGCCAGGAGCGGGTGCGCGGCTTCCAGCAGGCGATCGCGCGCGCGGGCATCCACGGCGAAGTGGTGCTGGCCGATCCTTCCGATGCGCCCAGCGACCCGCACGGCGACACCCAGCTGTTCGAGATGGGCCGGGCGGCGGCGGCCCGCATCCTGGCCGCGCCCGGCGCACCGACGGCGGCGATCGCCATCAACGACATGATGGCGATCGGCATCGGGGTCGGCCTGAAGCAGCTGGGCAAGCGCATACCGGAAGATTTCTCGCTGATCGGCATCGACGACATCTTCTTCTCGGCGGCGCACGATCCGCCGCTGACCACCCTGCGCCAGCCGATCCAGGCCATGGCCGATGCGGCGGTCCAGCGCATCCTGGCGCCGCACGCCGCCTCGTCCGAGCAACTGTTCGCGCCGGAGCTGATCGTCCGGCAATCGACGGCGGCGCCCAAGCATTGACACACACTTTTTAGAAAGAACGATATGGAACTCAGCGGCAAACGCGCACTCGTCATGGGCGGCGCATCGGGCATCGGCAAGGCCACCTCGCTGGCGCTGGCGCAAGCCGGCGCCGACGTGGTGCTGACCTACTGGAGCAGCAGCGACGAAGCCAACGAAGTGGTGGCGCAGATCCGCGCCATGGGGCGTCGGGCCCAGGCGATCAAGGCCGACCTGACCGACGCCGAGGTCGCCGAGCGCGTCTATGCCGAGGCCGAAGGCTCGATCGGCGACATTGACGTCCTGTTCGCCAACATCGGCGGCCTGATCCAGCGCTGCCGCGTGGCCGAGATGCCGCTGTCGCTGTGGAACGAGTCGATGAACCTGAACCTGACCTCGACCTTCCTGATCTGCCAGGCCGCGCTCAAGCGCATGGAGCCACGCAAGGGGGGCGTGATCGTCACCATGTCTTCGCTGGCGGCCTTCGACGGCGGCGGCCCCGGCTCGGCGCACTACGCCTCGTCCAAGGCGGCCGTGGCCACCTTCACCCGCGCGCTGGCCAAGGAGGTCGGGCCCAGCGGGGTGCGCGTCAACGGCGTCGCGCCGGGCCTGATCGCGACCCGTTTCCACGACACCTTCAACACCCCGGCCAACCGCCTCGCCATCGCCGAGCGCACCCCGGCCCGCCGCGAAGGTCAGCCCGACGATGTGGCCAACGTCGTGGTGTTCCTCGCCTCCGAGCGCGCCGCCTTCCTGGCCGGCGAAATCATCCAGGTGAACGGCGGCCTCGGGCTCTACTGAGCTTCACGCCAGCATGACGGCAATGCGGACGGCGCCCTGCTGGGCGCCGCCGGCCCCGTATTGCCCGCGTCGTCGCCATGTCCCTTGCCGGCACGAGAAGAAAAGCGTATGCCATGAACCAAGCAGTCCACCCTGAACCCGAGCGCGCCGGCCTGGACGCGCTCACCGTCGGCGAAGCCATGGCCTTGCTGATGGCGCGCGAAGCGCTCCCGCTGGCCCAGGTCAGCCAGTTCGAGCGCGCCAGCGCCGGGGCCGAGCTCAACGTGGCGGTCGGCCTGGCCAGGTTGGGTTTCCGGGTCGGCTATCTGTCCCGCCTGGGCGCCGACAGCCTGGGACGCCATCTGCTCGACTTCATGGCGGCCGAGCACATCGACCTGCGCCATGTGCGGGTGGACGGGCGCTATCCGACCGGCTTCATGCTCAAGTCGATGGCCGTCGATGGCAGCGACCCTGAGATCGAATACTTCCGGCGTGGTTCCGCCGCCAGCCACATGTCGAGCGCCGACATCCCGGCCGGCCTGGCGGTGCAGGCCCGACTGCTGCACCTGACAGGCATCTCGCCCGCGCTGTCGGGCAGCTGCCGGGACCTGGTGTTCGCCCTGGCGGCGCAGGCGCGCCGGGCCGGCCGCCTCGTGAGCTTCGACCCCAACCTGCGTCCGCGCCTGTGGAGCAGCCAGGCCGCGATGGTAACGACGCTCAATGAACTGGCCGCGCAGGCCGACCTGGTGCTGCCCGGCCTGGCCGAGGGCCGCCTGCTGACCGGCTGCGCGCATGCCGAAGGCATCGCCGACTTCTACCTGGCGCGCGGCGCGCGCCAGGTGGTCGTCAAGCTGGGGCCGGAAGGCGCCTTCTACGCCAGCGCCGAGGGGCGCGGCATTGCGCCCGGCCAGCGCGTGGCGCGCGTGGTCGACACCGTCGGCGCCGGCGAC
>NZ_DKJX01000014.1:41468-43466 GCF_002454935.1 Massilia sp. UBA6681 | reverse complement strand
GCGCCGGCGGCGGTGGCGGCGGGGTCCAGTCCTGGCGCGCGAACACGCCATTCTCGCCCCCGTTGAAGCGATCGTCGCTGTCGCCGATCAGCACCTCGCGCGGGACCAGGCGCAGGATGGCCACGTTCTTGTCCTTGTCAGGCGCGGCACGGGTTTGCGTGGCCGCTGCGGCCGCCGGCGCCTGCGCCTGCGCCCGCTCGACCGGCTCGGCCACCACGTCCTCGGGTGTGTTGTCGCCGAAGACCGCCAGGCAAGCGGCCGCCACCAGGGCCACGGCCATCGCGACATGGCGCGGCTTCATCGCGGCACTCCCGGGGTGGCGGACAGGTAGAGCGTCAGGCGCAGGCGCGCCTCCACGGTCTCGCTGCCGATCGCGTCGCGCCGGAACGCCACGTCGTCGAGCGAGGCGTGCGGCAGCGCGCGCAGCGCGTCGAAGGCGAACTGCCAGATCGCGCCGTAGCGGCCCGTCACCGGCAGGGTAATCTGGTAGGTGAGGAAGCGCCCTGCCCGGTCCTGGCTGCTGCGGTACTCGCCCTGGCGCAGGGCCAGGCCGTTCTTCTCGGCCAGCCCGAACAGGGTCTTGAGCTGGCGCTCGACCTTGCCGCGCTCACCCAGCGAGGCATAGAAATGCGCCAGGTTCTGGTCCGCGCTCGGCGCGGGCGGCGCGATGGCGCCGGGCGCCGGCGGCGGCAAGGCGGCCTGGCGCCGCGCCTCGGCATATTGCTGGTCGAGGTCGACCTGGGCCCGCAGCACCAGGAAGAAAGCCACCACGAGCGCCAGCGCCAGCGCGACGGCGCCGGCCACCACCGGATTCATGCGGCGCAGGGCCAGCACCAGGCGCAGCCACAAGGAGGACAGGCTCATGTCCTTCATTGGCCGCCCCCGCTCGTGCCCCATTGAGCGCTGACCTGGAAGCGCAGCGGCCGGTTCGGCTCCTGCTCGGCGATCTCGTGGCGCACCAGGGCGCTGGAGGCGAACCAGCCCTGCTCTTCCATCCTGGCCACGTAGGCCAGCATGTCGTCGCTGTTCTTCGCCTCGGCCGTGATGCGCAGGGTGCGGCGCTTGGCATCCGGCTCCAGCGCCAGCAGGGCGACGTTGCCCGGCGTGGCCGCGCGCACCGCCTCGACCAGGTCGCGCCACGGCAGGTTGAGCTGCATGACGGCGTCGTTGACGGCCTGGGCCTGCGCATCGGACACCGTGAACGTCGGCTGCGCGGCCACCGGTAGCGGGCGCACGGCCTGCGAACGCGCCGCGATGGCAGCCTGCAATGCTTCCAGCCCTTCGCGCTCTTCCTGGTACTGGCGCAGCTGCGATACCAGCACGAAGCACAGTATGGCGGTGGGGAGCAGGAAAGCGGCGAAACGCGGCGGTATGCGGAACAGGGCGCGCCGCAGGCTGCGCGGTGCGAAATCGATATGGGTGCGCTTCATGATGCGATCCCGGTGCGCGCCAGGCGCACGTGCAGCGGCCAGTCGGCGCTGTCGTCTTCCAGCAGGGTGCAGGCGAACTTCAGGCGGCCGGCCGAGCTGGCCCAGCTGCCTGGCGCCGCCCCGCACAGCTGCAGGCGTTCGGGCCGCCCCACCCCGACCCGCAGCGCTTCGCGCGCGACGTGGGCTTCCAACCAGTCGCGGTCGGCGCCCTGCGGGATCACGGCGGTCCGCACCGCCGCCAGGGAACTGCCTTCGTAAGCGGCGATGGACAGCACGCCGCCATGCACCAGGCCGAACCAGGCGCCAGGGCGGCGCTGGCGGCGCCAGGCGTTCATGGCGGCCACGAACTGCGGCGCCACCTCGACCAGGTGGAAGCGGTGCTCGCGCGCAAGCAGCTCCAGCAGCGCCAGCAGCGCCTCGGGGGCGGCAGCGGCCAGGAAGGGACGGGCCGCATCCCAGTCGGCGCTGATGCGCCACTCGAGCGGCGGCGCGCCGAACAGGTGCTGGTGGCGCAGGGCGCAAGCGGCCTGCAGGTCGGACAGGCGCGTCGCGCCCGGCGGCGGCGGCA
>NZ_DKJX01000014.1:0-41424 GCF_002454935.1 Massilia sp. UBA6681 | reverse complement strand
ACCAGGTCGTCGGCCAGCACCACGGTCAGCGGCCAGCCGCGCGGATCGCATGCATCCAGCAGCGCACGCAGGCCCTTGCCCAGCGCATCCGGGGCGCCGGCTTCGACCGCCTGCAGGGCCAGCACTTCAGCGCCCGCGCGCGGCCAGCCGCCAACGCGCAGCAGCGCCAGGCCGTCGGCGGCCACCCCCAAGCGCAGGGACTGTCCGAACTTCCTACGCATGGATGGTCACCCGCTTGATCTCGTCGATGGTGGTGGCGCCGCGCTTGACCAGGTCGAGTGCGGCCAGGCGCAGGCTGCGGGTACCGTTGGCGTGGGCCGCGGCCTTGATGCGGCGGATCGGCTGCTTGTCGACGATCAGCTCGCGGATCTCGTCGTTCAGGGTCAGGATCTCGGCGATCGAACGGCGCCCGCGGTAGCCGGTGCCGCGGCAGTCGCCGCAGCCCTTGCCGCGCATGAAGACGTAATCCTGGGCGTCCTCGCGCGCCAGGTGTACCGAGGCGAGCTCGGCCTCGTCGGGTTCGTAGCGCGCCGCGCAGTGCGGGCAGTTCATGCGGATCAGGCGCTGGGCCCAGATGCCGTTCAGGGCCGACACGAAGGCGTAAGGATCGATGCCCATGTGGGTAAAACGGCCGAACACGTCGAACACATTGTTGGCGTGGACGGTCGTGAGCACCAGGTGGCCGGTCAGCGCCGACTGCACCGCGATCTCGGCGGTCTCGCGGTCGCGGATCTCGCCGACCATGATCTTGTCCGGGTCGTGGCGCAGGATCGAGCGCAGGCCCTTGGCAAAAGTCAGGCCTTTCTTTTCGTTGACCGGAATCTGCAGGATGCCCGGCAACTGGTACTCGACCGGGTCTTCGATGGTGATGATCTTTTCGCGGCCGTTGTGGATTTCGGTGAGCGCCGCATACAGGGTCGTGGTCTTGCCGGAGCCGGTCGGCCCGGTCACCAGGAGCATGCCGTAGGCTTCCTGGGCCAGCGTGCGCAGGGTGGCCAGCGAGGGCGCGTCGAAGCCCAGCGCCTCCAGCGTGAGCGCGCCATAGGACTCGATCATGGCGCGCTTGTCGAGGATACGGATCACCGCGTCCTCCCCGTGGATGCTGGGCATGATCGACACGCGCAGGTCGATGTCGCGTCCGCCGGATTCGACCCGGAAGCTGCCGTCCTGGGGGATGCGGCGTTCGGCGATGTCGAGTTCGGCCAGCACCTTCAGGCGCGAGATGATGTGCTCGGCCAGCTCGATGCCGCCCACCGTGGCCGCATGATCGAGCACCCCGTCCACACGGTACTTCACCGCCAGTCCCCCGGCCGTGCTCTCGAGGTGGATGTCGGAGGCGCCGGCTTTCAGAGCGTCGTACAGGGTCGAATTGACCAGCTTGACAGCCGGGCTGCCGCTTTCCGATACCGAGGCAAACGAGAGCACCTGGTTGACCTTGCCGTCGCGCCGCCCTTCCCCGTCGGCGCCCACCAGGCTGTCCACCGCGCGCGCCGATTCCTCCTGCTTGGACAGGTAGGCCTGGATGTCGGACTGCAGCGCCAGGCACAGGTCGAGCGGGCGCCTGGCGGTGGCGCGCGCCTGCGCGCCCAGCCAGGTCTGCAGGTCGAGGTCGAAGGGATCGGACAATACGCCGGTCAGCTGGCCGGATGCATCGCGCAGCAGCACGCAATGGCGCGACATGGCGCCGGCCAGCGGCAGCAGGTCGAATGCGGGAGCCTGCGCCAGCATGGCGGCGGTTTCCATCACCGGCAGGCCGAAGGGGGCCGCCAGCTCGCGGATGATCCGGCGCGGCTCCAGGCCGCTCAGGCCTTCGAGTTCGGCCACCAGGCCGCGGCGCGACTGCAGTGCCAGTGCCCGGGCGCGCGCCAGCAGCGCCGGATCGAGGGGGGCCTGGGTCACGGCATCGTCTTTCATCCCATGTCTCCGGCCAGGTCGAAGATCGGCATGTAGAGCAGCACCACGATGGCGCCCACCACCAGGCCGATGGCCGCCATCAAGAGCGGCTCGAACGTGCGGGTGAAGCGGTCGATCCAGCGCGTGATCTCGCCGTCATAGAAGGCGGCCGACTGGGTCAGCATCGGTCCCATGTCGCCGGTGCGCTCGCCCACGCGCAGCATGCGCAGCGAAATCGGCGTGGTCAGCCCGTTGGCTTCGAAGGCAGTCGACAGCGGCTGCCCCGATTCGACCGCGACGCGCGCATGCAGCAGGCCTTTGCGCACGGTGCCGGACACCATCGGCTGCACGGTCTCGATGGCGCCGACGATGGTGATGCCGCCTTCGGTGAGCATGCCGAGCGTCAGGTACAGGCGCGACAGTTCATAGATGCGGGCACGCTCGCCGATGCCCGGCAGGCGCACCAGCAGGCGGTTGATGCCGCCACTGCGCAGCAAATGGCGCACCCCGGCCACCGCGCCGACGATGGCCAGCAGTGCGGCCACCCCGATGGCGCCGCCGTGCTTCGATGCGAACTGGCCCCAGTCGAGCAGCAGCTGCGACATCCAGGGCAGCGAGCGCCCCGCGCCCTGGTAGACCTCGGCGAACTTCGGCACCACGTAGCCGATCAGGAAGCCGCTCACGCCGCCGCCCACCAGCAGCAGGATCACGGGATAGATCGAGGCGCTGACGATCTTGCTGCGCACGGTATCGATGCGCTGCTGGTAGTCGATGTAGCGCATTAGCGCGCGCGGCAGGTCGCTGGTGCCCTCGGCGGCGCGCACGATGCCGACATACAGCGGCGGGAACAGGTCGGGCTGGCTTGCTAACACGCTGGAGAAGCGCTTGCCTTCGCGCAGTCCTCCCAGCAGGCGTTCGAGCACGCTGCGCGCGCCCGGGCTGGCCTCCTTCTCGAGCAGTGCTTCCAGGCCTTCGACGATGCCCAGGCCCGCGTTGAGCAGGGCCAGCAGTTCTTGGCTGAACAGGACGATGGACAGCTTGCCGCCCTGCTTGCGTCCTTTGCCGGAGAACAACGCGGCGCGCGCCGGCTCGACCGCGCTGACGAACAAGCCGCGCGCCTCGACCTGGCGGCGGGCATCGAGAGCGTCGGCGGCATCCACGACGACGCTGGAGATCGACATGTCGGGCGCAAGGGTACGAACGGCAAACTGCATGGAGGCTGCCCTGCTTGGTACTGGGACGAGAGACCGAAGAATGGTTTATTGCGAGGAGATGTCGGCGTTATCGCCGGTGCCGCCCGGCTGGCCGTCCTTGCCGAGCGAAAGGATCTCGTAGTCGGCCTTGCTGCCCGGCGCACGGTACTGGTAGACGTGGCCCCACGGGTCCTGCGGCACGCCCTTCTTCAGGTAGGGACCGTTCCACTTCGCGCCCGCGCTCGGCGGTGCCACCATCAGCGCGTTCAGGCCCTCTTCGGTGCTGGGATAGCGGCCGACGTCAAGGCGATAGGTGTCGAGCGACTTGTCGAAGGCGTCGATCTGGGCCTTGGCCACTGTGACTTCGGACTTGCCGAGCTGCGAGAAATACTTGGGGCCGACATAGGCGGCAAGCAGGCCGATGATGACGATCACCACCAGGAGTTCGAGCAGCGTGAAACCATGGGCGCGCCGGCCCTTGATCTGGAAATCTTTCATTGCTGCATACATCTGACTGACTCCTCGATTGCCCCATCAATAAGACCTTGCGCGCCGATCGCACCGTGCGCGGCCGGTGCTGCGTACTTGCCGCCTGCGTGTCACGACGCGCTGCGCCGAGCAGGCTACCACGGGCCCATCAGTTGAGACAACTTTTCTTTCATGGCCGTCAAGCCTGACATCAAACAGGGCAGTCACGTGTAAAAAGCTCTGCCATAAAACAAAAAAGTGCGCCAGTGATGCACGCAAGGGCTGTCGCAATTTTCTTACATGTTCGCAATCTATTTCACATCCCACTTTATTAGGAGAAACAGAATTTAGTTGTGAAAGATTGCCTAACTAAAAAATTTTCCACGTTAAAATATTTTACTTTTTTGTTGTTTCCATTGATATATTTCATGACAACCCGCAACGGAAAATGTGGGCAATGTATGTTCAATTAGCAACAATCCAGCAACAACGGCACAGCATTTCGGCATTACCACATAACCCTAACGATAAAGGTAACTCGACTGATGAAACGCGATATCCGATCCACCGCGCCCTCCCTCCCCCTCGCCCTGAAAAAACTGCTGTGCGCATCCGCCATCGGCGCACTCGGCGCATTCGCTCCCGCGCACGCCGGCGTAATCACGTTCGAGGACGTGCAGAACATCGTGTCGGACCAGCTGAATGCGGGCGACACTGCCTACAACACGGGCGACGCCTTCATGAGCGACAACTACCGCCTGGAGGTCAGCAACAGCGCCACTGCGGAGCCTGACGAATGGGGCGGCGTCGGCGCCCGGATCGATTCGGAGAACGCGTTTGCCTGCCTGATCACGTCCTGCCCGGTCGGCGCCGACGGCAATTATTACGCCGGCCTCAACGATGGGCGGCTGAGCATCTTCAACACTACCGGCACGCAGACCTTCAGGTTCGAGGGCCTGGACTTCGGCTTCGTCGCCCCGGTCGGCGGCCTCCCCAACTTCAGCTATGGCCGGCTGATCCTGAGCGGCACCATCGCCGCAGGCGGTTCGATCGTCGCCGGCGCCGATTTCGCCGGCCAGAACAGCGCCGGCCGTTTCGTGTTCGACCGCTTCGACGTCGATGCCGCCTTCCGCTCGGCGGTGCTGAGCAGCCTGACCATCAGCGCCTGCCTGTTCGACGGTAACGGCGACTGCATCAGCGACCGCGCCTTCACCCAGAACCAGGCCCAGTTCGGCATCGACAACGTGCGCCTGGCCGACGTTCCGGAACCGGGTTCGATCGCCCTGCTGCTGCTCGGCATGGCCGGCCTGACCGCCACCTCGCGCCGCCGCGCCAAATAAACCGCGCCCCCGACAAGAACAAGGAACAAGAATGAAACTGCGTCCAGTATCCCTCGCCGTCCTCGCACTGCTGTCGAGCGTGGCAATGCAGGCGTCCGCCGATGAGGTGCGCCGCTCCTATATCGTCCAGCTGGCCGACAAGCCCGTCGCCACCTACACCGGCGACATCGCCGGCCTGCCGGCCACCAAGCCGGCCGCCGGCCAGCAGCTCAATGTCAACGCCGGCGACGTCCAGGCCTACATCAGCTACCTCGACCAGAAGCAGAACACCGTGCTGGCGAACGTCAACCAGGCCAACGTCACCCACAAGTACAACGTGGTCTTCAACGGCTTTGCGGCCCTGATGACCGACGACGAAGTCCGGGCCCTGAAGCGCGACCCGGCCGTCGCCGCCATCACCGCCGACGAAGAGCGCACCCTCGACACCAACTTCACCCCGACCTTCCTGGGCCTGGACAAGGCGCAAGGCCTGTGGAACCAGCAGCAGGGCGGCGTGGGCAAGGCCGGCGACGGCGTCGTGATCGGCATCGTCGACGGCGGCATCTGGCCGGAGCATCCTTCGTTCGCCGACCGCGTCGACGCCAACGGCAACCCGACCTTCGACGCTTCCGGGGAACTGGCCTTCGGTGCGCCCCCGAGCAGCTGGAAAGGCATTTGCCAGACCGGCGAAGGCTTCAGCGCATCGAACTGCAACAACAAGCTGATCGGCGCACGCTACTTCAACACCACCTTCAAGCAGAGCGGCCGGGTCCAGCACTGGTCCGACTTCACCTCGCCGCGCGACTCGGTGGACGGCCCGTCCGGCCACGGCGGCCACGGCACCCACACCGCCACCACCGCCGGCGGCAACCACGGCGCCCCGGTCACGCTGAACGGCGTGGCGATGGGCCGCGCCAGCGGCATGGCCCCGGCCGCACGCATCGCGGCGTACAAGGTCTGCTGGACCTTCATCGACCCGACCAACCCGGACGGCAGCGGCACCCGCAACTCCTGCTACAACTCGGACAGCGTCGCGGCGATCGACCAGGCCGTCAAGGATGGCGTCAACGTCATCAACTTCTCGATCAGCGGCTCGCAGACCAGCGTCACCGACCCGGTCGAACTGGCCTTCTTCGGCGCCTCCAATGCCAACGTGTTCGTCGCCGCGTCGGCCGGCAACAGCGGTCCAAACAACGCCGTGGCCCACCTGAGCCCGTGGGTGACCACGGTCGCCGCCTCGACCCACAACCGCTTGAACGGCGCCACCGCCATCACCGGCGCCAACATCAAGTACGTGGGCGCGTCGCTCAACACGACCGCGCTGCCGGCCACCCCGGCGATCTCGGCGCGCGATGCCGGCGTGGTGCCGTATGCCAGCCTGAACGCCGCCGACAAGGAGGCGCGCCGCCTGTGCTACACGGCGGCCGACCGCGTCAGCTTCGGTGGCGGCGCTGCGGCAGCGCTCGACGCCAGCCTGGTGGCGGGCAAGGTCGTCCTGTGCGAACGCGGCAACAGCGCGCGCGTCGACAAGAGCCGCGCCGTGGCAGAGACCGGCGGCGCCGGCATGGTGCTGATCGATACCGCCAATGCCCTCGTCTCGGAAGTGCACGCCGTGCCGACGGTCCACATCAGCCTGGCCGACGGCACCGCACTGCGCAGCTACGTGCAGGGCAACAGCAGCGCTACCGTCGCGATCTCGGCCTGGAGCCCGCAGGTTGGCAGCACCCCGGCGCCGGTCATGGCCAGCTTCTCGTCGCGCGGCCCGAACCAGGGTTACACCAGCATCCTCAAGCCGGACCTGACCGCGCCGGGCGTCGACGTGATCGCCGGCGTCACCCCGGTCAAGACCCAGTCCGAACGCGACGAGATCGCCAACGGCAGCGTCGTGCCGAACGTGGCATGGGCGTCCTACCAGGGCACCTCGATGTCGAGCCCGCACGTGGCAGGCCTGGCGGCGCTGCTCAAGCAGTTGCACCCGGACTGGTCGCCGGCGGCCATCAAGTCGGCGCTGATGACCACCGCCGCCGCGACCTTCCCCGACGGCCGCACCGGCGCATCCGCCGGCCAGCTGCCTTGGGGCCAGGGCGCCGGCCACGTGGTGCCGAACATGGCCACCGATCCGGGCCTGGTGTACGACTCGGGCGTGACCGACCATGTGCGTTTCGGGTGCGGCATCGGCGGCATGTTCACCGCTGCCACCTGCAGCGCGTTCGGCAGCATCCCGGCCTACAACCTGAACCTGCCGTCGCTGACCGCGGGCAGCGTGCTGGGCAAGATCACGCTGACCCGTACCGTCACCAACGTGTCGGACAAGTCCTCGACCTACAACGCCACCGCATCGCTGCCGGGCTTCACCGTGTCGGTGGTGCCGGCATCGCTGACGCTGGCGCCGGGCGCCAAGGGCACGTTCAGCGTCAATCTGACCCGCACCACCGCGGCGATGAACGCGTACAGCTTCGGCGCGCTGGAATGGCGTGACGGCGTCCACGTGGTGCGCAGCCCGCTGACCGCCCGTCCGCAGGCCTTCACCAACCCTGCACTGCTGCACAGCGAACAGGTGACCGGCAACCAGGTCTTCACCATCGGCAGCGGCTTCACCGGCAAGCTGACCTCGCTCAAGGGTGGTTTGAAGCCGGCGACCCTGGCGGAGCAGTCGGTCGGCCGCACCCTGGCGGCAGACGGCGGCGTGGCCGAGTGCAAGGCCGGCGGCTCGGCAGGCGTGACGGCAACCAGCGTCACGATCCCGGCCGGCACCATGGTGGCCCGCTTCTCGCTGCGCGACATCGACACCAGCGGCTTCAAGGCCGGCGGTGCGGATGACCTCGACCTGCTGGTCTACAACTCGGCGAACGCCGAAGTCGGCTACAGCGGCACCGCCACCTCGAACGAGATGGTGACGCTGATGGCGCCGGCGGCCGGCACCTACCGTGTCTGCGTGGCAGGCTACGCACCACGCGGCGGCAGCGCCACCTACACCCTGGCATCGTGGGTGGTCGGCAGCGCCGACACCGGCGGCAACCTGAAGGTCACCCTGCCAAGCAGCGTGTTCGTGGGCGGCACCTCGTCGGCAGTGGCAAGCTGGTCCGACCTGACCCCGGGCACCCGCTACCTCGGCGCGATCCGCTACCTGGACGGCAGCACCACGCTCGGCACCTCGCTGCTGGAAGTGGACGCGACCAACCCGGTCCCGACCCCGGCCCCGGCCGCCAAGCAGGTCAGGGAGGAAGGCTCGGCACTGGTCGCCGCAGCCGACTGAGTCGGCAAGGGCCGGCTCCTGGCCGGCCCGCAAATGAAAACACCCTGCAAGTTTCGGCTTGCAGGGTGTTTTTTCATGGCGCTGTCACCACTACGTGTTGGAGATCTTGAACTGTTGAGCTGGGCCGATGTCGAACCGCTGTCCGATCGACAGTGGAGGCGGCAATGCAGGCGGCAAGCTTCAAACCCTGGCTGGCACGTGTCGCGCAGCTGACGCGGCGCCAACGCGAACAATTGTTCGCGCTTTTGCGCCCGGCAGTTGGACTGGACCGTGTCTGTGCGGCGATCGAGGAGGCCAGGAGCCCATCTTCATGTCCGGCCTGTAAGGGGCGGCGGCTGCATCGCCACGGGCACGACCGCGGGGTGCAGCGCTATCGCTGCTGCGCCTGCGGCAAAACCTTCAGTGCCTTGACGGGTACGCCGCTTGCCCGGCTGCGCCACCGCGGCAAATGGCTGGACTACCTGGACGGAATGCTCGAGGGCCAGTCGGTGCGCAAGACGGCGGATCGGCTCGGCGTGCACCGCAACACCAGCTTCCGCTGGCGCCACCGTTTCCTGCACCTGGCCAAGGATGACCGACCTGCAGCACTGGTCGGCATCGCCGAGGCCGATGAACTGTTCCTGCTCGAATCCCGGAAGGGCTCGCGCAAGCTCGACCGGCCGCCGCGCAAGCGCGCAGGTGTGGCCAGCCGGCGCGGCATCAACAGTGAACACGTCTGCGTGCTGGTCGCCCGCGACCGCACCGGCGCCACCTTCGATTTCGTTACCGGCCGGGGCGCCGTCACCACGGCCCAGCTGCACCGCTACCTGCTTCCGGTGCTGGACAGGGATGTGCTGCTGGTCACCGATTCCCATCCTGCCTACAAGGCGTTCGCTCGCACGGCCGCCATCTCGCACGAAGCGGTGAACCTGCGGGCTGGCGAACGCGTGCGCGGCGCCGTCCATGTCCAGAACGTCAACGCCTACCACCGGCGCTTCCGCCAATGGCTGGCCCGCTTCAATGGCGTGGCCTCACGCTATCTGCCCAATTATCTCGGCTGGCAGTGGGCGGTCGACGGACGTCGTATCGGAACGGCGGAGGCGATGCTGCGAATAGCGCTGGGTACGTCCAACATCGAACGGTGACAGCGCCTGTTTCATGTCGGGTCGCCGTGTCCGCGCCTAGCGCGCCAGCGCCTCTCCGGTGCCCAGCTGGCAGCGCCCGGCCTGGCAGACCGCGCCCGGATCGGGCATGAACTGGCAAGTGGACATCATTCCGGATGCCTTGTTGGCTGCCCTGCGCTCGGCCTGGTAACGCTCGGCCAGGCTACGCAACTGGGCTTCGGATCCCTTTGCGGTCGAATACGCCAGGTAGGCCTCCGGCCCGCCACAGGCACGCGCGCCGAGCGGGAGCGTACGGCACTGGGCGCTGTCTCTGCAGGCGGCGTCGCCGGCCAATGCGCGCAGGCTGCCGAGGGTATCCGACGGGGCCGTGGCCGATGGGGCATTCGGGGAAGGTGCCGGTTGACGCAGCGGGTCCTGGGCCTGGGTGGTGCAGGCGGCGCAGCCGAGCAAGAAGACAAGGATGAGTTTTCGCATAGCTCCATCTTCCCTTCTTGCCAACATGTGGTCAAGTGAATCCCGTATGCACGGCTGGGCTTGCCAGGACGACAGCAAAACCGAGGTGACATCGTTATACGCTCACGCTTAATTGTTGCCGCAGAACATCAATTTCTTTGAAGAATTTTTTATTTCATTAAAAGCAGATGTGCTAACTGCGCTCAACGGCCACCAACTTCGCGCATTTTTCTTTCTAAATCTTAATATTTGCTGTTCACTAACGAAAATAATTGAGCACTGGAAAAATTTACTCACTACAATAGACCACGTTACAGACGAGTTCGCTCAACAGCACGATCATGAACATCTCCTTCCATACTTTCGCCGCCATTGCCCTGACCACCCTCCTGACCGCTTGCGGCGCAGGCCAGCACGAGACCCAGGCTCCGATGACGCTCGGCTCGGCAGTCCAGAGCGACCTGGGTGTCGCCGCAACCGCCACCGCGGTAGCCTCGTCCGCTGCCGTGTCGACCGGCCCGGCCGTCGCCGCCGCCGCCGGCCCGAACAACCCGACTCCGGACTGCGCCGCCGAAGGCTGCCGCAGCCTGCGCATCATCGACGGCAATGCCGAAGCCTACCGCATCGATGCGATGCGCCGCGCCGCTGCCGAAGGCAACGGTCCTACCCAGTCCTGATCTTTCCTGCTCCATCGCGGTGCTCCTGCACCGCTGCCCTTCCCCTTCTACAAATAAAAACACCTGCCCGTAGGCAGGTGCTTTGACACGCAGGAACAGATCAGCGGCGCGATTGCAGGCGGCGCATGCTGCCGATCAGGACCAGGCCGGTCAGGACCAGCGCCCAGTCCGAGGGTTCCGGCACGTCGTTGACGATCTGTACCGACGCCAGTTCGGCCCCGACGAATGTCACGCCGCCGCCCGGTGTGACGGTGAACGTCAACGCAGTATCGCCCCAGGTCAGCGGGTTCAGGTTTTCGTCCAGCAGCCCGATGCCGAAGTCCGAGGCCAGCCCGGCGGCGGCGATGTCGAACTGCAGGTCGAAGCTGAAGCTGTCGCCGAAGCTCACTGCCTGGCTGACCAGCGCCAGCGTATCGCCGGCCACCAGGGTAAAGCCCCCGGCGCGGCTGCCGTTGGCGCGCTCGCTGCCCTGGCCGCTGCCGTCGTCCGGCTCGAAGTACGGGTCGACCGTGGTGTCGAAGTCGCCCTGGAACCCGGTAACGCGCGCGACCGAACTGCCGGCGCCGATCAGGCCGCCGAAACTCAGGTCGAGGAATCCGCTCTGCCCGGCCCACCCGGTATTGAGCGTGACGCGGTAGATCGGACCCGCCAATGCGGCCGGGGCCGCTGCCAGGATGGAGAGCGCCAGCACGGCGCGCAGGAAGAAATTCTTGAAGTTCATGGTTGATTTCCCGATGGAGTGATTAGAACGTGCCCGAGAACAGCTTCGGCGTGTAGCCGATCGCTTTCTTGGCGGGATTGCTGAATGTCGTGGTCAGCGTCACGCTGGCGCCCGGCGCAAGCGCATCCGGCAGCGTCACATAGGGCGCGCCATTGAACGAGCCATCCGCACCGTCGAGGCTCACGCCATCGGTCAGGCCCTGCAGCACGAACTGCAGGGGCCCGGCCAGCGGGGTGGATCCGGTATTGGTAAAGATGATCTTGCCGGTGTACTTCAGGGTGGCGCGGTTCATCGTCAGGCCGCTCTGCGCCACCTTGACCGCGGCGGTTACGTCGGTGAAGCTGGGGGTCAGGTTCAGGCTGACCACCACCGGGTCATGGTCCGACGCGCGGTAGGCGTTCTTGACGTACGGATCCACGGCGTTGTCCCCCAGGTTGTAGTCGATCGCTTCCGGCTCGTCGGCATTGTTGTGCCACTCGGCCACGTCGGCCACCTGCGGGTCGAGCGAGGTGCTGGTCAATGCGTGGTCGAGGTAGCCGCTGAGGCCACCGAAGATGTACGAATAGGCGATGCCTTTCGGGCGCACGAAGCGTTCGATCTGGTTGACCAGGCCGTTCGAGGTCAGGTAGGTGATCGGGTTTTCGAAACCGTACGAGTTCAGGTCGCCCATCACCAGCACGTCGGGGTCGCCGGAAGCGGCAAGCACTTGCGGGATGAAGTAGCTGACCAGGCGCTGCGCTTGCTCGATGCGGGTCTGGTTCCAGCAACCCTGGCCATCGCCGCTATCGGTGTCGCCCGGCTGGGCGCCGCCGCAGCCGCCCTTCGACTTCAGGTGGTTGACGATCATCGAGAACTTCGCGCCATTGGCGGCCTTGAAGGTCTGGGCCAACGGTGGGCGGTTGTTGACGTCGTGGCCGTCCGACAGCGCGCCGCCGACCAGCGAGACCGCCGCCGGCTTGTAGATCATCGCCACGCGGATGGCGTCGGTCCCTAGGGCGGCCGGCTTGGGCACCACCGCATAGGTCGGCTTGCCATAGGCTGCGTTGAGCTGGTCGACCAGGTAGCCGACTGCGACATCGCCGTTGTTCTGGATCTCGTTGAGGCCCACGACATCGGCGTCGATCGCTTTCAGCGAGGCGACGATCTTGTCGCGCTGGCGCTCGAACTCGGCCATGTTGTCGGCGCCGCGGCAGTTGCTGGCGCGGGTAGTCGTGCCGACCGTACAGCCCTTCCCGGTGCCGCCCCAGGCATCGCCGCCGTTGGTGAAGGTGGTGAAGAAGTTCAGCACGTTGGCATTCGTCACCTTGACGTTGCCGGCTGCGAGCACCGGAGCCTCGGTGCGCGGATTGGTACGCGAGAACACCGGTGCTTCGGTCGGCTGCACCTTGAACGCCGCGCCGCCGCCGCCGATGGCGCCGAAATCGAGCACGCCGGTCAGGTCGCTGACGGTGTCGCCGGCGCGCACGGTGCCGTCGGCGAACAGGTAGGGAACCTGGGCCGGCGTGGTGAAGATGCCGTCGTCGAGCACGACCATATTGCGTGCATTCGCCGCTTCCAGAGCGATCGCATCGCTCGAGCCCGGTACGTAGCGGTTGGTCGGCAGTTCGCGGCGGCCATTGGACAGCGTCAGTTCGCCGCGCTCGCCGAGGTAGGCTGTCTGGTTGACGGTGAGGCCGCCCACGAAGCGCACCAGCATGCCTTCGTAACGTGCCAGGTCGGCGTTGGGGAGCTCGATGTTGGTGGGAGCCACGCTGCCGCCGGCACCGACGCGGGTCACGGAAGTAACGTTGCTCAGTTCGGTGTACGAGCGGGTCGCACCGTTTGGCGTGTATTCGAGGACGGTGCCGGTCACGCGCACCAGGTCGCCGACGGCGGCGGCGGTGGTGGCGCCGAACACGAACAGGCCGTCGGACGTTTCCGGGTTGCCGTCGCCGCCGGCGTCCTGGATGAAGAAGCCGCCGCCTGGGAGTTTGTGGGTGATCACGCCGCTCGTGGTCTGGACCGTGTTCCGATACTGGCTGGTGGCGCCGCTGCCCTGGATCTGCGGGATCGTCAGCGTGCCGCTCACGCTCACGCTCACGGTGCAGCTGGCTTCCTGCGCGTCGTTATTGGTGAACTTGACGGCGACCTGGTGGATGCCGCTGGCGACCGAGGCATCGGCCACCAGGCTGACGCTGGCGCTGGCGCCATTCGCGCCGGCCGCGCTGAAGTTGGCCAGCGAGATACCGGCAACGGCGCTGGAACTGATGCTGGCGGCGTTGACGATGCTGTCGGCGTCGCTCGCGCTCAGGGCTGCACTGAAGGCAGTTCCCTGCTGGCCGGTGACGCTGGCAGGGCAACTGGTCACGATCGGCTTCGGCTGCGGCGTCGGATCCGGATCGCCGCCACCAGGGCAGACATTGCGATCCGACGTGGTCCGGCGCGGACCAGTGACCGTCTTGGCCTCGAAGTCGGCAGCGTTCTGGTCTGTATCGGTACAGCCGAGCGCCCGGCGCTGGATGGAGTTGGTGGTCGATGGCGCCGGTGCGGCCGCGGCGCCTTCGTATCGGCTGGCCGTTCCAAACCCGACCAGGTCGACCAGCTTGCCGCCGCCGTCGGCGACGCCCAAAAGGGTGGTGGACTCGGCCAGCGCGATCTTGCCGGTGGTTCCGGACATGTTGATCGAGTTGGTGCTGTGGTCCACGTCACCGATCGAGGCGCCCACCGTACCGCCGGAAGCGGCGCCCACCAGGAAGTACTGGCCCGGTTCCAGCACTACGTTCGGCAATGCGGTGAACGACGCCCAGTTGCTGCTGGCGCCGGCAGCCTGGTATTGCAGGCTCAAGCCACCGAGGCTGACCGCCTTGTCGCTCCGGTTGAACAGTTCAATGAAATCGCGGTTCCAGGCGGCGTTGGCATTGCCGCCTGCGCCGTACACCTGGCTGATCACGACAGGGCTGGGCGCGGCGAAGGCAGGAGTAGCGAGGCCGGCGAGTAGCGCGGCCAGCACGGTGAGTCGCCCGGGTGGGCAAATCGGTGCAACATGCATTTTCATGAAAAGTCCTGGTCGAGTTGAACGTGGATAACGTTAGCAAAATGAAATTTACCATTAGCAAAATTGATAGTAAATCGACACGGTGACAAATTCATGACAGACAGGCGCGAGCAATCCTGCCCTTCTATTTACGGGCGGAAAGAGAAGCTGGTACTGCCGTGTATGTATGCTTAGTTTGCTGCTAACGTCCGCGATACGGTGCGGCGAGCGGTTCGCCGATAAATAGCCCCTGTGTTGGCCACGCAACACTCTTCCAGTAGGCTTCGATGGCGCTGTTGCCGCTCAGGTAGTGGCGCAGCAGGACGGAGGGATTGGGGAACTTCTGCCAGTGGTTGCAGGGTTCGCTGACGGTGCCGTAGCTGGCGGTGGCGCCGGCCTCGAGCCAGCGCAGGCTGCTCATCTGGCTGTTGCCGAGCAGGTCGCCGCCCAGCGAGGTCAGGTGGTCGGCCAGGGCGCCGGGCACGAAGCCGAGGGTCTCGAGCTTGGCAACTTGCGCCATCCCGGTCTGGTAGACCAGCACGTCCTTCGCCCCTTCCAGCACGTCGGCCTGCATGACGCGGGTAGCCAGGTGGCGGCCCGGGATACGGCCGGGACGCGGGAAGAAACCGACACGGGTGTTACGCGCCTTTTCCGAGGTGGCGAGATAGTAGGCGGTGGCGGGCACGGTGCGAAAGCCCGCCGCGACGCCGCGGTCGATCAGCGCTTTTGCCTGCTGCACGGACTCGGTGGGCAGCAGCATCGAGATCCGCATCCCGTGCTCGCTGAAGGGTTTCGCCGATTTGCTGTTGAAATAGGCACTCGGCTGGCCGGGCGCGCAGGTTTTGGCGCACTGGCCGCCGTCGAAGCCGAGCGTGTAGGCGCCGGTGATCGAATTGCAGTCCACCGCATAGGGCGCGGTCCAGACCATCAGCACGGCCTGGACCCCGGCACCGAGCTGGCTGTCGATCTCCTCCTTCAGCAGGCGGAACCGGGCCGGGCTGAGCGACTTCGGCTTGCCCGGAATGCGCACGTGCACCACGTTCGCGGCCGGGATATCGCGGCGCTTGCGGTAATAGGCGCCGACCGCGACGCTGTGCGGGTCTTCGTCATTGATGACGATGGCCAGTTGTTCGGGCTTGAGCGCGGAGCCGCCGGCGGCATGGGCGTCCGGCGCGTTGAGGACGCCGGCAAGGCACAAGGCCGCCAGGCAGCAGCAGAAGATGGCACGCAAAGGTGCACGCAAACGCGTTTGCAGGTTCAGTCGCATGGATCGGTCGCAAGGTGGACGAATGGCGGAGCCGGGCTCCGCCGCCATCATGCCACAGCTTGCCAAACCCTCAAGCGACGATCCGCACCCTGCCCTTCGGTGCTTTTCAGTGCTTGCGTGCCTTGCCGGCAGGGACCGCAGCGGCGCGCCGCCGCCATGCCGCCCAGCCCAGCACGCCCAGGCCGCCGACGAACATCGCCGTGCTGCCCGGTTCCGGCACCAGCGAGATCGAATACACCTCGAGCGCGTCGACCCGGAACAGCTGGCCGCCGGTGCTGCCGTCGATGATGCTGGTGCCCTCGGAGAGCCCGTCGCCATAGCTCACCTGCCAGGACAGCGCCGCGTTCAGGCGGTCGTTGACGAACAGGTCGGGCCCGGCGCCGAAGGTCGGGCCGTGGTTGGGTTCGTTGAAGGTCTGGCGCAGGCCGCGGTTCGGCAGGATGTCTTCGGACTGGACCTGGCGCCACAGCTTGGCGTCGGTGAAGTTGAAGATGAAGGCGGTGCGCTGCCAGTCGCGCGGGGTTTCGTGCCAGCCGTCGGTCGACGACCAGCTCTGCGGGTTGTAGCCGCCGACGATCCAGCTCTGGCCGAAATCGTTGGTCACCTGCAGCAGCGTGAAATTCATGCCGGCGCCATCGGCGGCCGCATGGAAATCGCGCGAATTGTGGCCCTGCTCGCGCGTGTAGATGTTGCGCAGGTCCAGCGGACCGGCGCCGAGCCAGCGCTCGAGCTGGCCGTACAGGGCCAGGTCCAGCAGCGGCGTGCCGTTCTGGGCATGCGCCGCAGGCGCAGCCAGGCCCAGGCTCATGCTGATGGCCAGGCTCGATGCCGCAAGCATTGTTTTCATGGATGCCCCCTCGCTCGGTTCAGTTGCGGGCATTGTATGCCCGCGTTCCGCAAGGGGTTCACACGGTTCCGCTATGCAAGCGGGCGCGGCCCTATCACGCGGCCGTATACGCAAGGTGGGCGGTCGCGCCGCCCACCTTGCTACAACACCGTTGAAGATCAGGCGCGCTGGTAGATATCCTCGAAGCGGACGATGTCGTCCTCGCCGAGGTAGCTGCCGGACTGCACTTCGATGAGGTGCAGCGGCATCTTGCCCGGGTTTTCCAGGCGGTGGGTGATGCCGATCGGGATGTAGGTCGACTCGTTTTCCGACAGCAGGCAGACTTTCTCGCCGCAGGTCACGCGCGCGGTGCCCGACACCACGACCCAGTGCTCGGCGCGGTGGTGGTGCATCTGCAGCGAGAGCTTCTCGCCCGGCTTGACGGTGATGCGCTTGACCTGGAAGCGGTCGCCCGCATCGATGCCCTCGTAGTGGCCCCACGGACGGTAGACGCGCGTGTGGTGCAGGTGCTCGGTACGGGCCTTGGACTTGAGGTGGTCGACCACCTGCTTGACGCGCTGCACCTGGTCCTTGTGGGTGACCAGCACCGCGTCCTGGGTCTCGACCACGACCAGGTCTTCCACCCCGACCACGGCCACGATGCGCGATTCGGCGCGCACCAGCGAGTTCTTCACGTTGTCCAGGTAGACGTCGCCGCGCTGGGCATTGCCGTTGGCGTCCTTCGGCTGGACTTCCCACAACGCCGACCAGGACCCGACGTCGTTCCAGCCGATGTCGGCCGGCACCACGGCGGCATCGACGGTCTTTTCCATCACCGCATAGTCGATCGAATCGGACGGGCTGTCCGAGAAGGCCTTTTCTTCCAGGCGGCAGAAGTCGAGGTCGCGGTAGCCCGTGCTGACGGCTTTCTCGGCAGCGTCGGCGATGGCCGGCGCGTGCTCCTGCAGCTCCTTGAGGAAACGCTCGGCATGGAACATGAACATGCCGCTGTTCCAGTAGTAGCCGCCCTCGTCCAGGAAGCCTTGCGCGGTGGCGGCATCCGGCTTCTCGACGAAGCGCGCCACCTTGTAGCAGTCGCCGCAACCGGCGACCTGCTCGCCGCGGCGGATGTAGCCGTAGCCGGTTTCCGGGGTCTTCGGCACGATGCCGAAGGTGGCCAGGGCGCCCTGGGACACCAGCGTGACGGCGCGCTCGACCGCGTCGCGGAAGGCGGCGCCGTCCTCGATGACGTGGTCGGCCGGCAGCACCAGCATGATGGCTTCCGGGTCGATCGCCTTCAGGTAGTGGGCGGCCGCGGCCACCGCCGGGGCGGTATTGCGGCCGACCGGCTCGAGCAGGATGCCGAGCGGGGTGATGCCGATCTCGCGCAGTTGTTCAGCCACCATGAAGCGGTGGTCGTTGCCGCACACGACCAGCGGCGCCATCACTCCCGGCCATTCAGCCACCCGCAGCGCAGTTTCCTGCAGCATGGTCCGGTCCGCTACCAGCGGCAGCAGCTGCTTGGGCAGCACGGCGCGCGACAACGGCCACAGACGGGTACCGGCGCCGCCGGAGAGGATGACTGGATAAATTTTCATGCGCTTACTTTCTCTTTGATCTTTTGAATTGCGTTCTGGGCTACGCCATCGATTTCCTTGCGGACCGAACGGCGGCGGTCGCGCGCATTCAGCCATTCCTGCGAAGAATACTCGGAGGCATGCTTCATCTCGCCTTTGCGGTCGACACTGTAGTCCTTGAAAACGATCATCTCGTGCAATGTTACATCATGCAACACCCGTGTGTATTCGAACAACACACTGCGCACGATCTCGGCGCCTTCGCAGATGTGGCTGCCGTGGCCGATCCAGGTCGGGCCGACGATGCGGGCGCCGGCTTCGATCTTGACGTTGGAGCCGATGTAGACCGGGCCTTCGATGGTGGTGCCTTCCCAGTCGATGCTGGTGTTCAGGCCGGTCCAGACGCCCGGCTCGATCTGGATGCCCGGCACGTCCATGTGGTTGACCTCGCCGGTCAGCACGGTCTGCAGCACTTCCCAGTAGTCGCTCATGGTGCCGATGTCGAGCCAGTTGAAGGGGCGGCCCTGGGCATAGAACGGCAGGCCGCGCTCGGCCAGCAGCGGGAACAGTTCCGAACCGATGTCGAACGGCACCCCACTTGGAATCATGTCGATGACTTCCGGCTCGAAGATGTAGATGCCGGTAGAGATGAAGTTGGACTTGGCCTCGGCTTCGCTCGGCTTCTCCTGGAACTCGGTGATGCGGCCGTTGGCGTCGGTGACCACCACGCCATAGGACGAGACCTTGTCCCACGGGACTTCCTTGGTGATGACGGTGGCCATCGCGCCCTTGCGGCGGTGCTCGAGCAGCGCGGCCTTGAGGTCGAGGTCGATCAGGGCGTCGCCGCACAGCACGATGGTGGTGTCGTCGAAGAAGCCGCCGAATTCCTGGATCTTCTTCATGCCGCCGGCCGAGCCGATCGGCTCCGGCACGATTTCGCCGTCGTCCTTGATATAGCCCTCGAAGGAGTAGCCGATCTGTACGCCGAACTGGTGGCCTTCACCGAAGTATTCCTCGATCTTTTCGTGCAGCCAGCTGACGTTGACCATGATTTCGGTCACGCCATGCTTTTTCAGGTGTTCGACGAGGTAGGCCATTACCGGTTTGCCCAGTAAGGGGATCATGGGTTTTGGCAGGTCATAGGTAAGCGGGCGCACACGCGTGCCCTTGCCTGCAGCGAGAATCATGGCTTTCATCAGACCGTCCTTTGCATATGGGTTGTTTGGCTGTGCTTACTTGGCAGTGGTTTGGTAGCGCCACACGTCGGCGCACATCTGGGCGACATCGCGCTCGGCAGTCCAGCCCAGCTCTTCGCGCGCCTTGGCCGGGTCGGCGTAGCACTGGGCCACGTCGCCGGGGCGGCGGTCGACAATCTGGTAGGCGATCTTGCGGCCGCTGGCCTGCTCGAAAGCGCGCACCATTTCCAGCACGCTGTTGCCGCGGCCGGTGCCGAGGTTGTAGGTGACGATGCCCGGCTCCCTGGCCAGGCGGTCGAGGGTTTTCACGTGGCCGATCGCGAGGTCCACCACGTGGATGTAGTCGCGCAGGCCGGTGCCGTCCGGGGTCGGGTAGTCGCCGCCGAACACGGACAGCTTGTCGCGCTGGCCGTTGGCGACCTGGGCGATGTAGGGAACGAGGTTGTTCGGGATGCCGTTCGGCTCTTCGCCGATCAGGCCGCTCTCGTGGGCGCCGACCGGGTTGAAGTAACGCAGCAGCGCGATGCGCCAGTCCGGCTCGGCCTTGGCCAGGTCGCGCAGGATATCTTCGATCATCAGCTTGCTGCGGCCGTAGGGGTTGGTGGCCGAGAGCGGGAAGTCTTCGCGGATCGGCACCGAGGCCGGATCGCCGTACACGGTGGCCGAGGACGAGAACACGATGGTCTTCACGCCGAACTTGGCCATCGTCTCGAACAGGATCACGCTGCCGTTGACGTTGTTGTCGTAGTAGCGCAGCGGCTGCGCCACCGATTCGCCCACCGCCTTCAGGCCGGCGAAATGGATCACGGCGTCGACCTTGTGGGCGCCGAAGATGCGCTCCATCGCCGCGCGGTCGCGGATGTCGGCTTCCTCGAAGACGAAGTTCTTGCCCGTGATGCGCTGCACACGCTCCTGCACCGACGAGACCGCGTTGGACAGGTTGTCCACCACGACCACCTCGTGGCCCGCGTTCTGCAGCTCGACGACGGTATGCGAGCCGATGTAGCCCATACCGCCAGTAACCAGGATCTTCATTGTGTTTCTCTCTGTGATATATGAAATGTATTAATAATGTGGCAATCAATGGCGTAGCATATCACCACCGTAGCGAAAACCCACGCACAAAACAGCGCCGGCCGCCTGAAGCGATCCGGCACGATGATGCGGTCTCCGCATATTCTTGTCTTGGGGTTTTTTGTATTCTTGTGTGGGCGGCTTCTGCGGCCGCCCTATCCCTGACCGGCCTGCCTGCCCTTGAGTGCTTCCTTGCAGAACAGTCCGATGAAGGCCATGTCTTCGATGAAGTAGCGCCGGAACATGCGGCGCGGCTCCTGCAGGAAACGGTAGAACCATTCGAGCCCGGATTTCTGCATCCATAGCGGGGCCCGCTTCACCTTGCCGATCGCGACGTCGAAGGTGCCGCCGACGCCCATCGCGAAGGGAATCCGCATATGGGCCTGGTACTTACCGAGGAACTGTTCTTTCTTGGGCGAGCTGATCGCCACGAACAGCAGGTCGGCATTACTTAGACGGATCTGCTCCGCCACCGCACGCTCTTCCTCCTCGCCTTTCCAGTAGCCGTTGCGGTAGCCCGCCAATACCAGGCGCGGGTACTTGCGGGTATAGGTCTCGGCCACCTTGCTGACGACTTCCTCGCACGCGCCCAGCAGGAACACGCGCCAGCCCTTCTCGCCGGCGCGCCGCATCAGGGCCTCGAACAGGTCGACGCCGGCAACCCGCTCCTTGAGCGGCTTGCCGAGCAGGCGCGATGCCCACACCACCGGCATGCCGTCCACGTTCACCAGCGCGCAGTCGTTGATGATTCTCCGCAGTTCCGGGTCGCGGCTGGCCTTGACCAGCTTGTCCACGTTGACCACCACGTGCTGGTGGGGCAGCCCCGACTGAATGAAGCCCTCGACCTTGCCCAGCGTTTCTTCCATCGTCAGGTTATCGACCTGGCAGCCCATCAGGGTGATGCGGTCGTGGGTGGCTTGCGTGGTGTGTGCGTTCATGCGGCTTCCTTTGCAATGGGGGTGGCATCGCGTGCCGCGAGTTCCCTTGCCAGGACCGCGACGATGCGCTCGGCCGCCCGGCCATCCCACAGCTGCGGCCGGCGGCCCTGCTTGCCCTCGCCGCGCAAGACCTTCCTGGCTTCGCGCACGATGGCTTCGGGATCGGTGCCGGCCAGCACGTTGGTGCCTTCGTCGACCGTCACCGGGCGTTCGGTGTTCTCGCGGATCGTGATGCAGGGCACGCCCAGCGCCGTGGTCTCTTCCTGCAGGCCGCCGGAGTCGGTGAGCACCACGGCCGCGTCCTTCCACAGGTTGAGGAAGGCCATGTAGGCCTGCGGACCGGCCAGGGTGATGTTGGGGCCGAGGTCGATGCTGAATTTCTCGATGTTGGCGCGGGTGCGCGGGTGGACCGGGAAGATCAGGGGCAGGTCCCGCGCGATCTCCTTGAGCGCGCCGGCGATGCGGGCGAAGGTGGCCGGCTCGTCGACGTTGCTGGGGCGGTGCAGGGTCACGACGCCGTAGCGTCCCTGCTGCGCCTTGAAGGCGCTGGTCTCGAATCCGGAGGTGTCGGCCTGGGTAAGCTTGTCCGCCTGGTACAGCACATTGTCGACCATCACGTGGCCGACGTAGTGCACGCTCGACTCCGCCTTGCCCTCGCGGCGCAGGTGCTCGCAAGCGGCCGGTTCGGTGGCGAAGAACCAGTCCGAGATGCTGTCGGTGACGAGGCGGTTGATTTCTTCCGGCATGGACATGTCGCCGCTGCGCAGGCCGGCCTCGACGTGGGCCACCGGGATCTGCAGCTTCTTGGCCACGATCGAGCAGGCCAGGGTCGAGTTGACGTCGCCCACCACCAGCACCGCGGCCGGGCATTCCTTCTCGCACAGCTCCTCGAAGGCCACCATGATCCTGGCGGTCTGCTGGGCGTGGCTGCCGCCGCCGGCGGCCATGAACACGTCCGGCTGCGGGATCCCAAGTTCCTCGAAGAACACGTCGTTCATCTCGCGGTCGTAGTGCTGTCCGGTGTGGATGATCTTGAAGGACAGGCCGTTCCCGGACTGGGACGCCTGCAGCGCACGCACGATCGGTGCGATCTTCATGAAGTTGGGACGGGCACCGGCAACGAGATATATCAGCATCGGGAATTTCCTAATGATAACTTTTTGTTAATGCAGGAACGTTATTGTAAACCTGCATTCGACGGGGACGGCGGACGATACCGTCGTGATACGAAGCACTTCGCAGGGGCGCTTCGACTCATAGGTGCGCGAGCACCAGCCGAGCGGCGGGTTCTCGGCGCCGCGCACCAGTTCCAGCTGCAGATCGGCGCCGCTGGCCTGCATCTGCAGCACGAAACGCTTGCCGCGCACCGACAGGCCGTGGCTGGTCAGGCGCACGTCGAGCTCGGGCGCGAAGTGCCAGAACAGCTCGACCTTGTGCTGCTTGCGCGCCGAGACTTCGTCGCGCACGGTCAGGGTATTGCTGGCGCCGTCGAAGCGCACGCTGCGCATGTGGCGCACCGGATCCGACAGGCGGGTGTAGCCATCGTGCGAGCCGCGGAAATCGAAGTCGTTCGGGCTGCTGGGCATGCGCTCGATCCGGGCCTGGGCCTTGCGCAGCCACATGAAGCGCCCGCCGCTGACGGACTGGTCCTGGCCGTCGATGCGCACCGTGTTGTGGCTTGACGTGCCGCGGAAATAATCGCGCCACTTCTGCTCCTGCCAGTAGGAATAGGTGCCGGGATCGATCAGACACTCCTCGCCGGCCACCGAGAGCGTCATCGCCAGCGCGTCGGCATGGCCGTGGGCGGCGATGCCGAGGTAGCCGAGCGGACCGCAGTCGAGCATGCCCTTGACTTCCTGGTGCTCGCCGAAATGGTTACCGAACAGCAGGTAGCCGCCGTCCGGGAAGGCCCAGCCGCTGTCGACCTCGTGCGGGTCGCAGTCCGGGCGCGGGCCGGGCAGCGCGTGCAGCAGCCAGCGCACGCCCGGATGGTTGTCCGAATGGGCGCCGAACACGGTGTCGCCCAGCGCCAGCAGTTGGGCGGCGCGGTCCATGCCGGAAGCGTCGAGGCGGAACACGCAGCCGTCGTCGGCATCGCCCACCGCCGGCAGGTTGCCGCCGACATCGCGCACCGAACGCAGGAAGCGCAGCGCACGCTGCAGCGACGCCCAGTACGGGCGCGGGAAGGGCTGGCCGCAGGCCTGGCCCATCAGGCCGGCGACGAACAGGAACTCGCTCGAGAAGATGTGGTAGGCGAAGGCCTGCTCGCGGTTGACGCCGTCGCGCGAGAACTGCAGCACGGCTTCAATCTCGAGCTCGCGGCGCGCCTGCTCCAGCCAGTCGGCCGACTCCTTCCAGCACGGCCAGGTGCTGGCGCCGACATACAGGCCGGCCAGCTCGCCGATCAGGTGGTTGTTGGCCGAGGAATGGCGCGACAGGTGGCGCGCGATGCTGCGGCAGTGGGCGTGGATGCTGCCCTGCCAGTCCTCGCGCAGCTTCTGCCCGGATTCGCCTTCGAACAGCGGGCTGTTCTCGCCACCCACCAGCTGCCAGACCAGGCTCCAGTTGATCAGGCGGATGCCCAGTTCCAGCGAACTGGTCCAGTTGGGACCGGTGAGCGGCGGGCACTGCTCCAGCCAGCTGCGCAGCTGCTGCTCGAGCGCGTGCAGCCAGCGCGGGTCGCGCGTGATTGCCCAGGCCTGGGCCAGGCGCACCAGGTGCAGGTGGCGGTTCAGCTCCCACACGTGCTTGATGTCGCCGACCAGCTCGCGGTTGGTGATCGGGATGTCGCCGGCATAGACCGAGGGGCCCACGACGCCGGTGTCGGGATCGCGGTTCCAGGCGGTGGGCACGCCGACGTCGAAGCGGCGCTCGGCGAACAGCACCACGTGGCCGGCGCAGATGCGGTCGGCATCGAGCAGCAGCGCATCGATCTCGGCACGCTCCAGGGTGGGGGCGCCGCTCACGGCCAGCGTGCGTGCGCGCGGCAGCGGCGCGGGCGCCGTGCGGCCGGCCATGCGCCGGCCCATTCTGGTGGCGGCCGCCTGGCGGACACGGTAGCCCACTTCGGCGACCGACATGCAGCGCAGCCGGTTCACCAGCCATCCCAACCTAACTGTTGCGTTCATAGCTCTCCCCTCGCCTTGCGAAGTTGTCGCGATGCTGCACTCAGCTGCGGCCTTGCCGCAGCTGTTTGTACACCGCTGATAGTTGTCCGATCACGACGCCGGACTCGAATTCCTGTTCGATGGTGGCGCGGGCGCGCGCACCCAGGCGCCTGCGCTCCTCCTCGTCGCCGAGCAGGCGTCCGAGGGCGGCCACCAGCGCGGCCACGTTGCCGGGCTCGACCATCAAGCCGTTGTCGCCGTCGCGCAACGCATCCGGGATGCCGCCGACGCCGGTGCTGACCACCGCCTTGCCAGCCGCCATCGCCTCCAGCAAGGCCATCGGCAAGCCTTCGGCATGCGACGGCAGGCAGAAGATCGAAGCACGCGCCAGCTCCTCCTGCTTGCGCTGGGCCGTGACCCAGCCCAGCTCGGTAATGCGGTCCGCCACGCCCAGCTCGCGGGCGCGGCGCCTCACCTTGTCCAGTTCGCCCTGGCCGCCGATCGCCAGGTGCGCATGCGGAAAACGCTCGCGCAGCAGCGCCAGCGCCTCGATCAATTCATGGATGCCCTTGCGCGGCTCGACCTGGCCGAGGAACAGGATGCGGCCTGGCTCGGGCGCTTCTTGCGCCGGCGGCGGCAGCGGCACGGAGTTCGGGATCACGACGACATGCGCGCACGGCGCGAAGCCCTCCAGGTAGCCGGCCCAGCGGCTGGAGAGCGCGATGACGACCGAGCTTTTCTCGAGCGTGTGGCGGATCCAGCGCTGCATGAGCGGACTGGAAGCCTCGATGAAGCTGTCGAAGCAGGCGCCGTGCAGGTGAAAGACGGTGTTGGCGCCGCTCGCGCGCGCCAGCGCCAGCAGCACCGACTTGCGCACGAAGCTGCCGTTCGAGGCCGCGTGCGCATGGACGACTTCCGGACGGCGCGCCAGGCACGCCAGGGTGCGCAGCAGGCCCTTGAAGGCGGCGCCAACCTTGGTGGCGCGGCTGCCTTCGGCATGGGTCGGCACGTAGCAGACGCCTTCGCGTTCGAACAAGCCGTTCTGGCGCAGCAGCGAGACCACGGTGGCGACACCGCCACGGCCGCCAGGCTCGGTACCCAGCATGAGCACTTTCGGCGATGCGTGCGTCGCCGCTGGCGCTGCTGGTGCCGATGCCCGGTTCATGCCATTCGCCCTTCCTTCAGGTCCCTGCAAATATATTTGCAATTTAGAAATTGTTTTGGATAGTACAACGGTATTTACTCCGGGAAGCGCACCATACGATGCCTGCCGGACTGAAGTGTTGCTTTTTCACTTCTAGCCGGGCAGGATTTTTGTGTACGTTTCTGCAACAATCCGACCCAGAATAGCATAGGTCCGGTGGCTTCTTACGTACGCTGGACCACGTTTCGCCAACTCGGCGGCGAGCGCCTTGTCATGCAACAGGCGCCTGACCGCTGCCGCGAAGGGGCCGGCTTCCATCGGCGCGCACAAGCCCGCCCTGCTCTCGTCGATGACCAGTTGCTGGTCCGGGATGTCGTTGGCGACGCTGGGGATGCCCAGCGCCAGGTACTCGACCAGCTTGGTCGGCGAAGAGACGTCGAACAAGGTGCTGCGCGGAATCGGCGACAGCCCGACCTCGGCCCGCACCGCATAGCCGAGCGCGGTGCGCTGGGGCAGCCAGCCGGTCAGCAGCACGTGCTCGTCGATGCCGCGGCGCGCGATCTCGGCGCGCATCCAGGCCATTTCGTCGTTCGAGGCGGCGTCGCCCGCCATCACCAGGAGCAGGTCGGGAAACTCGTTCTTCAGTTGCTCGGCCACGTCCAGCAGGAAGTCCGAGCGGCGGGCCTGGGCGATGCGGCCGAGATACAGGATGACGCGGCGGCCATCCAGGCGCGGATCGATGACCGGCTCGACCCGGTCCCGGTCGAACAGGCTTGCGTCGACGCCCATCGGCACGGCGGTCATGCGCGTGCGGTCGAAACCTTGACCCGCCATCCAGTCGGCCATGGCCTCGCTCTGCACGAAGATGTGGCGCGCTCCAGGGAGCACCAGGCGGTAGATGACGAAGCGCGAGGCCCAGGCGCGCAGGGCATGGCCGCACCACAGCAGCCCCTTGCCGCGGCGGCCGATCTCGTCGCGCCGCACCTCGAAGCCTTCGACGATCGGGAAGGACATCCAGTAAACAAAGGGCACGCGCAGCACGGCGGCGGCGATCCGCCCCAGCAGGCCGGAGGCGATCTTGTCGCGCACCTGTATACAGTCCGGCCGCCCGCGCCGCCAGGCGCGCAGCAGGCCGCGCAGGTCCCACAGGGGTGACAGGACGGCGGCGAAGCGCGACTTCAGGCTGCCCACCGTGTGCATGCCGCCCGCCGGCCACGTGCTGCCTTCCTCGCTGCCGGCCTGCCCGACCAGTTGGGTAGTCACCCCATAGCGCGGCATCTCGGCGCCGAACAGGGTGGCCAGGTCGGCACGCAGCGGCGGCAGGGGATCACGGACGATGAAGGCGATGGACAGGGGCTTGCGCATACGTTTCTCAGGATGAGCGAGGCCAGCCGATTCTAGCGCAAGCTCTTGCGAGCACGGGTCGGGTGCCGCACGCATATGTGCGCTACAGCACACAGGCGGGCAAAAAGGCGGCTTCGCGCCCCTAGCGCATCGATGTGCGCAGCGCCGACGCCTCGAAATAGATCTGGCGGATCACCGGATGCGCGCCGGCGACCGCGGTCTCGATCCGGGCGATCGCCTGCTCCACTTCGTCGATGCGCATGCCGCGCCGGAATTGCACCGACGCCGCCAGCAGCACTTCCTCGGGGCCCATCTGCATGGTGCGCAGGCTGCTCACGCTGTCCAGCGCCGGCTCGCGGCGGAACAGCGCATACAGCGCCGCCAGCTGGTCGCGGTCGATGCTTTCGCCGACCAGCAGGGCGCCGGTTTCGCGCGCCAGCATGATGGCCGCGCCGATCAGGAGGACGCCGATCAGGATCGAGGCGACCGGGTCGGCGTACGGATTGTCGAAATAATGCCCCAGCGCGATGCCGAGCGCGGCAATCGCCAGTCCCAGCAGCGCGGCCGAATCCTCGATGAAGACCGTGAAGACCGAGGCATCCTTGCTCGCGCGGACCGCCTGCCATAGCGTGGTGCCGGGCTTGCGCACGGCATTCAGGGCCTTGCGCGACACGTTCCAGCTATAGCCTTCGAACAGCGCGGCGACGCCCAGCACGACATAGTTCCACAGCGGGTCTTCCAGCGGCGGCGGGTTTTCCAGCGCATCGAGCCCGTGGTAGATCGACAGCCCGCCGCCCAGCGAAAACACCGACAGGGCCACGATCAGCGCCCAGAAATACAGCGACTTGCCATAGCCGAAGGGATGCTTGCGGTCGGCCGGGCGGCTACTGCGCCGCTCGCCCAGCAGCAGCAGGAATTCGTTGCCGGTGTCCACGGCCGAGTGGATGCCTTCGGCCACCATGGCGGCGCTGCCGGTGACGCCGGCGACGATGAACTTGGCGGTCGCGATCCCGAGGTTGGCGACGATCGCGGCATAGATGACCTTCTGGGATCCGCGCCGCGGCGTCTCGCCTGTGCGGCCGGACTCCTCAGGCGGCGGCACGGCTTTCCTTCCACTGCAGCAGTTGCGGCAGCAGCGCGGCGCTGGCCTGGCTGTCCAGCTTGCGGCAGAAATGGGCGTTCGAGGCGCGGATGCGCTCGAAGTCGCCGGCGTCCAGCACCTTGGGATTGCGCGCGCCCTGCTCCGGCCACTGCACGTAGCGGTAGTTATCCGACAGCACCCGGTCCGCAAAGCGCGAGCCCATCACCAGGGTCTGGAACAGCATCTCGTCGGGGCACTGCACGGTGCGCAGGAAGCGCATCAGGCGCGGGTGGGCGTCGGCCAGGCGCAGCACCTCGGCCACGCAGTCGCGCGACAAGGCCCACCAGGACGATCCCCCGTGCGGCGCGAAGCCGTCCGGCATGCTGCGCCGGCGCCCGGTGGCGCGCAGGACGCGGTTGGCCAGGCCGCAGGCCAGGCGCTCCAGCCGCCCTCCTCCTTCGCGGTAGAAGAACTGGTAGCGGAACGCCACGTTCCAGCCGCCCGGGCGGATCGGCGCCGTCTCCAGCAGCTCATGGTCGCGCAAGCGAAGGAGCTCGCGCTTGAGCAGGGCGTTGGGCAGCAGCGGGAAGTCCTGGGCCGAGAGAAAGATGAGCTTGTCGAAGTCGGGCTGCTCGCGCAGGATCTGGCGCAGCGATACCAGGGTCGCCTGCACCTGCGAGAAGCCGCCCCAGCGCACGTCGATGCGCGGCGCTACCAAGCGGGCCGCGCGATGCAGCGCGCCCGGGTCGAGCGTACTCTTGCGGTCGAGGTGGACGTAGATCGTGAAGTCGGGGTCGGACAAGGCCTCGACCAGCGCATTGAGCTGGTCGATGTCCTTGTGCGCACAGATCAGGAACACCTGCTTCATTGCCGACTCCGCAATTAAAAAAGCTCCTCGCGGCGCATGCCGCGAGGAGCCCGAGTCTAGCAGCTGCGTGAAGCGGACAGCGCTCGTTAGTTGATGGTCACCGACTGCCCGCCCACGGTGACGGTACGCACCGAACCCGAGGTCGAGATGTTCACGGCCGGCTTCTTGCAGCCGACGTCGAGCAGCACCAGGTACTCGGCGGTGGCGTTGGCATCGGCCTTCAGGTAGAAGGCGCCGTGGTCTTCCACCACGTTGGTCTTGGCGCCCGGGCCGATCCACTTGGCGAAGTTGGCGTTGCCGTTCAGCGAACGCAGGCACAGCGACTGGTTGCCGGCCACCACCTTGACGTTCTGGCCGTTCTCGACCGTCATGATCACCGGCGTGTGGATGTTCCACTCGTAGGTGCGGGCCACGGTGCTGGACAGGCGGTCGCGCACCAGGATGGCGTTGCCGGCGTTGCGCAGGTGCCAGACCTGGCGCTTGGCCATGGTCAGCTGGCCGCCATACGACGGGGTGGCGTCGCCTTCGGCATAGTCGTAGCTCGGCTGGGCGGTGAAGGCGGTGATCCGGCCGTTGCGCTGCAGCTGCTCGCGGTAGCCGGTCACAATCTGGCCCTTGCCGCCGTCGAAGGTGATCGCGTTCTGCGAGCGGGTCTGGTGGTACCAGTCGGTCCAGTACGGCGAGCCGTACCAGTCGTACCAGCCGGCCTTGACCAGCATCGGCTGGCCCGCGATCGACAGCAGCAGGCCATTCTGGTCGCCGTGGCTGTGGTTGAACGAGCCGTAGGGGCTGGACTTGAAGAAGGTCGAGATGCGCGAGCTCGAACCGAGGTCGCTGTGCATGGCGACCCAGCCGATGCTCGGGTAATAGGCCGAATTCTGCGGCGCCTCCAGATACGTGGTGTAGCTGACCGGCAGCGGGTATTCGGCCTGCAGCAGCGACATCGCGTCTTCCATGCCGGTGGTGTTCTTCACGTACCAGGCGGCGCGCGGCGACCACATGCGGGTGGCGAAGGCGCGGAACACGCGCGCGTCCGGCTTGGTCTCGGAGGCGTCGCCGAAGGCGTGGGTGCGCGCGCCCGGCGGGGTGAATTCCATCGCGAAATCAAGGAAGCCGAGGGTCCAGGGCTTGCCGAAGAAGTTCACGCCGCTGGCGTGGGTGAGCGGATCCCACAGGGCCAGCAGGTAGCCGGCCGCGTACTCGGCATAGGCGGTGCCGTTGGCGTAGCCGCCTTCCGGGCCGCTCCACGGGTTCGGGCTCAGCGCATAGGCGCGGAAGGAGAAGTCGAACCACTTTTCGGCGTCCGGGATGTCGCCCAGGGTCAGGGTCGAGATCAGGACCAGGAACACCAGGCTGGTGTTGCCGTGCGAGTCGAACGGATACTGGTCGAGGCGGCCGTTGTCGCCGGCCAGGTTGTTGTAGATCTCGGTGGTGCGGATCTTGATCGAGCCGAGCCAGCGCGCCTTGCGGGTGCCGTCCAGCGCGCCGCCCAGCAGGTCGATGGTCTTGGCCAGGCCCCAGGCGATCTGGCGGGTGGCCTGGTCCTGGTTGGCGTAGCTGGTCGGACCCGACGGATTGAGCGCAGCCAGTTCATCGCCGCGACGCAGGGCTTCGGTCAGGTAGACGGTCTCGCCTTTCAGCTTGTACATCAGCGCCGCCGCTTCCATCTGGCGGGTCGCTTCGTTGATGCGCTGGCGCACGTCGGTCTGCTGCGAGGCCATGGCGGCGGTCAGCGGCGAGCTGATGACGATGTTCCAGCGCGAGTCGGTCAGGCTGGGCACGGCGCTGACTTGCGCCTTGACTTCGTTACCCAGGCGGCTCAGGTAGGGTTCCAGCGTGGTGCGCTTGGCATAGTTCCAGGTCGAGAACGGGGTCACCGAGTTCGGCAGCGAACGCGGACGCGCTTTCGACAGGATGCGGCTGCGCAGGGTGGCGTTGTCCGGCACTTCGAACTTGGTCGACTTGCTGGTGATCGAGAAGTTGCGCGGGGTCGACCATTCGTTGCTGCCCACCGGGCGCACGCGCCAGGTGTAGTTGCCGAGGGCGAGCGCCTTGGTCGGCAGGTACCAGTTGCGGTCGACCACGGCGCGGGTCGGAGTGCCGCCCACCGGCGTGACCTCGACCTCGTAGCTGGCCGGACCGGTCGCGTGGCGGGCCCAGGTGAAGCCAGGAGGATTCTGCGCCTGCACCGAGTTCATTTCTGGCTTGGCCTGCACGACCAGGGGATCGGTCGACTGGACCCAGTCGGCACGCGCGGAAACGCTCGCGAACAGCGAGGCGACGGCGGCCATCAGGACCAGGCTCTTCCGTTGAAATTGCATGTGGGTACTCCGAAAAAAATCTTGAAATCCGTGCGCCTGGCCGGGCTTGCCGGCGGGGCTTGAGAACGCTTGATGCTCTGAAGAAACGACTTACTTGACAGCAGTTATGCTACCCCAAAGTAAGTTGAGCACAGGCAAATTCCCCAAAGAAATCACAGATTTTTTGCTTGCTTTGCAGAAATCCCACGACAGAATTTCAACTTTAACCGAACAATATTTGCAGGCTTTTAACGGTCGTAAACCGCCTGAAAAGATAAAACGGCAAAGCTGTCAGAAAGCTACCCTTTCATTGCGTCGGCACCGCGCGCGCCTCGGCCTGCAGTTCGCGCACCCGTTTCAGGTAGCGCAGGCAGTAAATACCGAAGGCAAGCGGCGCCTTGTCCATGTGGCGTCGGCGCACGTTGAATTCCTCCTGGCGCGCCTTCAGGCGGTTGGCCGAGGACACGCTGCCCGCATGGTCGCGGAACACGGTCAGGGGCTGGTCGATCATGGCCGGACGCGACTCGGCGCCCAGGCGCAGCCACAGGTCGATGTCCATCGCGTACTTGAGCTTCTCGTCGAAGGCGCCGACGCGCTCGAAGGCCGACTTGCGGATGAATACGGCCGGGTGCGGGATCGAGCTGCGGCCGGCCACATAGGCGCGGTAGGAGAAGGCCGGCATGGCATAGGGCGGCACCATCTTGCCGTCCTTGAGCACCTGGATGTTCCCATACACCCAATCCACCGGCCGGCCTGCTGCCTGGGCCTCGTCGAAGGCGCGCTTGACGGTGGCCAGCACGTCCGGCCCGTTGTAATAATCGTCCGAATGCAAATGGGCGATGTACTCGCCCTGCGCTGCTTCGATGCCCTGGTTCATGGCGCGGCTGATGCCGCCGCCGACGTCGCGCAGCACCCGCTTGTTGCCCGGATAGGCCGCGATCATGTCGAGGGTGCCGTCGGTGGAGCCTCCGTCCACGAAAATGTGCTCGTAGTCCTGGCAGGTCTGGGCCTGGACCGAGGCCAGGGTGTCTGCCAGGGTCGCGGCACTGTTCCAGGTGCAGGTAACAATGGAAAAAGTCGGCTTGGCGGCGACAGGGGTCGAAGCATTATTGTTCATAGAAGTCCACGATCTTGGGAAGGGCCTGGAAAACGTCCATCCCGGCGATTGCCGGCAATGGACGCGCCTGGGCCGGCTGCGCCAGTTCGTCGACCAGGAGCCCCACCAGCTCCTCCATCGACGTGGCCAGGCGCAACTGGCCGGAATAGGATTCGTAGACGGCAAGCTCCGGATTGCCGCCGCGCGACAGCGCCAGGCAGGGTCGGCCCAGAGCCAGCGCTTCGAGGATGGTGGTGCCGCAGGGTTCCTCCCACACCGAAGGCACCACGCAGGCATGGCTGGCGGCGGTCAGGGCCACCACGTCCTGGTTCGGCTGCCAGCCGAGGAAGCGTATCTGCTCGCTCGCATACTCGGCTTCCAGGCGCGCGCGCAGCGGGCCGTCGCCGACCACCAGCAGCTGCGCCCCGGCGGGCAGGCGTCCGCGCGCCGCGGCCAGGAATTCGGCGAAGCCCTTGCCGGTATCGATGCGCCCGGCCAACAGCACCTGCCCCGGCCTTGGCGCGCCGCTGCTGGCGGCCAGGCGCGCCAGCTTGCGGTAGTTGATGAAGTTGTGGATCACGCGCGAGCGCGACAGGTCGGCATGCGGCAGCGTGCGCAGGAACTGGCGGCGCAGGAAGTCCGACACGAAGATGGTTTTATGCTGCGCGAACGTGCGCTCGGTCTCGCCGCGGTAGCGCGCCACCGCGTGGCCCGAGAGCAGGCTGCGCAGCGGCCCCGGCGCCGCATGGGCGCAGCCGGCGCAGGCCCGCGGCGAGGTTTCAAGGCACACCGCGTCGTCCTTGAAACGCAGGTGGGTCACGCATTCGCTGCCCTGGTCATGGCGGGTCTGGACGAAATTCAGGCCAGGGTCGACGTACAGCCCGGTCATGGGCAGGTGGCCGTGGTAGTGCACCACGTCGTAGTTGCCGATCCTGCGGGCATGCTCGGACAGCGCGCGCGCCACCCTGGCGGCGAACCAGGGCCGCTTGGCGGGATTGAAGAAGCCGAGCTGGGCTTCCTTCCAGCCGACCCGGCGGAAGTCGAAACCGGGAATGAACCGGCCCTGGAAGCCGATCTCCTCGGCGCTCCTGGGGTGGGCCCGGTCGGAGCGGCCCATGATGTCCACGTGGTGGCCTTCTTCGAGCAGGGCATTCGACAGCGTGACGACATGCTTGGCCAGGCCGCCGAGCTGGGCGCCCGGCAAATCTTCCGAGACCATCAGTATCCGCAAATCTAGGCTCCTTTCGCCTGCCAGCGCGACCAGCCCGACTTCAGGCGCGCCCACGCCATCATCCGGTCGTCGCGCTCGACGACGAACAGCGCACCGTGCACGCCCAGCAGCAGCACGGTCACGCCGAGAATGAACACGAAATCCCAGGCCCCGCGGTCGAACAGCTGCTCGGCCGCGGTGGCGGCGACCGCCACCAGGGCGACGCCGAACAGGCCCGGCGCATAGCCCTGGCCCAGCAGGCGCCCGAGGGTGGTCGGCACCGTGCGGCCATGGACATAGACCAGGAAGATGCTGGTGAACACTACCGACGCCACCAGGTGGCCCCAGGCGGCGCCGTCGATGCCCCACCCTGCCACGCCGGTGTAGACGATGGCCAGGCCGGCCAGCGCGCGGGTGACGGCGAACAGGCCGGACACGCGCGGGTGGCCCATGCCGTCGTTGACCAGCGACGGCAGGCTGGTGAGCGAATCGACGAACTGCGACAGCGCCATCACGGCCAGCACCAGCGCACCGGCGCGGGCAAAGTCCTCGTTCATCCAGTAGCCGAGGATCTGGTGCGCGAACACGGCCACCAGCACCAGGATCGCGGCGTTCAGGAAGACCACGTAGCGGGTCGCCTTCAGGTAGACGCGGTCCAGGCGCGCATATTCGCCGCTGGCCGCTAGCGCGCTGGCCGCCGGGAAGAACACGCCGGACAGGCGGAAGGTCAGGCTCAGCACCCGGTTGGCGAGCGTGGCCGCCACCGTGAAATAGGCCAGCCCGGTGACGCCCACCAGGGCGCCGATGATCAGCTTGTCGGCATGGGCATACGACAGCGTGGCAAAGCGCGACAGGAAGGAATAGGCCGAAAAGCCCAGCAGCGCATTGCGGAATTGCGCTCCCGGCCAGCGCCAGCGCAGGCCGGGCAGCAGGCGCCGGATCGCGCCCCACAGGATCGCGCAATGCAGGGAACTGGCGGCGACGCGCAGCAGGATGACCTCGAACAGACCGTAGCCGAGCAGCAGCACGCCGACGGTGGCCAGGGGCACCAGGGTGCCGAATACCATTTCCAGGCGCGCCGAGATGTCGTAGCGCATCAGCGATTGCGGCACGCTGTTCAGGTAGCTCTGCAGCTGGCCAGCCAAGAAGCCGAGCGCGGCCAGTTGCAGCGTGGCGGTCGCTTCGGGGATCAGGCGCTGCGGCACCGCGAACACGCCCTGCACCAGCCAGCCGGCGCTGAAGAACAGGCCGAGCGCGCCCAGCAGGCCGATGCCGGTGTAGGTGGCCAGGCCGAAGGAGACGGTCTCGAAGATGCGCTCGTCGTCCTTGCGCGCATTGTGCTCGGCGATGTACTTGACCGAACCGGCGGTGACGTTGATGTCGATGACCGCGAAATAGCCGACGATGGCCGTGACCAGCGAATACAGGCCGTAGCCGGCGTCGCCCAGTCCCTTGACGACCAGCGGTACGGTGCCGAGCATGACCAGCGCGGGGATGGCCGCGCCGAGCAGGTTCGACCAGGCGTTACGGGCGAGGCGCAGGTTCATCAGGCAGGCACCAGGTGGGGACGCGGCGGCGTGAAGGGTTTCATTGCGGGCCTGGTCACCGGCGCCGCCCTGGCCACCGCCATCGCCAGGTAAGGCAGGGCAATGCAGACGGCCAGCATCTGGCTGGTACGCACCTGCGGGAACGGCGTGCCGATCAGGAAGTCGGGAATCATGAAGGCGAGCCCCGCCACCCCGGCGGTGGCCAGGCCGAGCAGTTCGGGCGGCAGTTGCTTGAGTGCGCGGCGTGCGAACAGTACGAAGGTGATCAGGGTGCCGAACAGCAGCACGGTGCCGATCAGGCCGCTCTTGAGCGCGATGTGCAGCACCCCGCTATGCAGGAACAGGCCGCCGTCCGGATTCTGCTGCCACGAGATGTACTGGTAGCCGGTGTACCTGCCCCAGGTGCCGATGCCGGTGATCGGGTTGGCCAGGAAGTCGCCCAGCGCGAACTTCAGCTCCAGCACCCGCTCGCTCTCGGGACCGAAGCGCTTGGACTGCATGTCGTAGACCAGGCTGGACAGGCCGGTGCCGGCCCCCTTGGTCTGCGACAGGCGCTGCACCGCGACGTAGGTGAGCGCGGCCCCGACCACCGGCAGCCCGGCCGTCATCAGCTGCATGCGGCGCTTGAGCGGGAAGCGCATCATGATCACCAGGAAGGCCAGCATGAAGCCGATCCAGGCGCTGCGGCGGTAGGACAGCAGGATGCACAGCGCGGTGGAAATCAAGGTCATCCACTCGATGCTGCGCCAGAATTTCGGGCGGTCGGTCTTGACGGTCTGGAACAGGTGGACGGCGGCGATCGCAAACGCGATGGTGCACACCAGACTGTCGTTGATGTCGAAGAAGGTCAGGCGGATCTTGATCGCGTTCAGGTTGGCGTACACGTTGTTCGGGTCGCCCCCGAAGGCGGCCCAGCGCACCAGGCCGAACAGCGAGCGGCACAGGCCCACGATCAGGATGAAATGGGTCAGCTCGATCAGGTGCTCGCGGGTGCGGAAGGACAGCAGCATCAGCGAGATCAGCGGCGCCATCCAGACGATGTTCGAGAAGCCCTGCGGGGTCAGCGCCTCGGCCACGGTGACGCCGTTCATCAGGCCCACGGCGAGGTGGCCGAGCAGCAGCACGAACCAGGCCCAGAACCAGGGCCGCAGGTTGCAGGACGGGGTCGGGTAGCGCTGGAAAGTGGCGGCCACCCGCGCGCAGGCCCAGGCGCCCAGCACGTACCACAGCACCAGGCCGAACAGCAGCAGGCCGGAACCGCGGCTGTAGATGCTGCGGGTGGCGAAGATCGCCATGTTCCCGTAGCTGGTGGAGTTCATGCAGAAGTAGACCGCCAGGTAGGGGTAGACCAGGAAGCGCGGCCATGCGATGCCGATGCCGATCCCCGCGACGGCTGCGATCGACAGGCCGATGATGAAGGCCCACGGCAGCGAATAATAAATGTATGGGAGGATCGTGTTCATCGGCGCTCGTTACCTTCTCCCTGTCTCAGCCATGTGCCGGGCCATGCGCCGCGGGCGCCGCGGCGGCCGCCTCCGGCGCCGCTTCCGGCGCACCTGCCAAGCCGGAGCCCAGCAGGCGGCTACGGTCGCGCGGCGCCATGACGCCCAGCATCTCGGCGACGAAGCGGTCCTGCACCCCGTAGGCCTGGGTCTCGTTGGACTGGATGGTCGAGACGCGCACCAGCATGCCGTCCGGGATCTCGCCCGACAGGCCGTAGGCCAGGCGGTGCAGCTTCTGCTGGATGCCCGCGCGCGAGGCGTGCTCGCCGATCGTGATCCAGTAGGTGATCGGCTCGTTGCGCTCGTGCAGGCGCGCCACCAGGCGTTTGACCGGCAGCTCGCCGAAGCGCGTCGTCAGGCTGTCCTCGGCGTCCTTCTGCATCTGGAAGCCCTGGGCCACGTAGCAGACCTCGGGCAGGTGCAGCTGCAGCGCCTTACTCTGGTCGCCGCCGTAGGCGATCGACAGCATCACGCGCTGTCCCTGGCTGTTGATGTAGGTGCGCGACAGGGTCTGGTCGTAGATCTTTTCCAGCATGCTCTGCTGCTCCGGATCGGGCGCGAGCGGCACCACCGAGGGGTCGATGCGCCAGTCGGCGAAGCGCTGCGGGATCATCTGTTCCAGGCTGAACTGCTCATGCGGCTGCAGCACCCGCGGCTTCGGGGTGAGCGCCCCGGTCAGGGCCGAGGTGCCGGCCATGGCCAGGCCCAGCACCAGGCTGATGGCGAAACGGCGGTTCATGTTGCCTCCTTCAGAGTGACGGGCATGCGGCGGCCGCCGCCCGCGCCCGGGCCGCCGCCGCGATTGCCGCGGCGCTTGATCCACCATTGCAGGCCGTTGTCGACCGCCAGGATCAGCAGCAGCGCGGTCACGAACAGCACCATGCCGGCAAAGCCGTGCAGGAAACCCTGGCCGGCGGCGTCGCCGAAGTAATAGGTGATCAGGGTCAGCGCGATCACGCGGATCACGTTGGCCGTGAACGAGATCGGGACGATCAGGATCGCCAGCGTGATGTTGCGGAAGGCGGACGGGTGGCGCATCAGGTTCAGGTAGAACAGGCCGAGCGCTTCCAGCGTCAGGAGGGTCTGCAGGCCGGCGCAGGCATCGGCCACCAGCAACTGGTACTGGCCCATCTGCAGCACCACGCCCGAGCGCGAGATCGGGTAGCCCAGCGCAAACAGGATATGCTCGGTCACCCAGGACACCGCCATCTTCATCGGCATCGTTACCGCCGCCACCAGCTCGCTCGGCAGCGGGATCAGGAACAGCATGAAGAAGAACGGGAACCACAGGGTGCGCAGCGCTCGGCTGCCGAACTTGAGCAGCACCAGGGCCGCCATCACCACCACGATCGAGGCCACCTCGAACATCAGGATCTTCTGCGAGCGGCCCAGCAGGTGGAACATCAGGCCGATCGCCAGCACCGGCCAGCCGGTCCAGCTGCCCTCGGGCCTGGGACCGACCGCGGCCATGACTTCGGGCCATTTGCGCCAGATGAGCCAGAGCGCCAGGAAGAAGATGATCGGCCCGTGGCCCTGCTCTTCGCTGATCCAGGCGCCGGTGAACAGGCTGTAGAAAGTGGGGCCGAACAGGATCGCCAGGCCGGCATACACCGGCCACCATTCGGAAACGGAGCCCTTCAGGCCTTCGAGGGTCCCGGCCAGGGTCGGAGGCGGCAGTTCCGCCTGCGCCCTTGCGTGATCTGGTGCCGCCGTCGCCATCTCAGAACTCCACCACCACCGAGCCGACCACTTCGGCGCCGGATTCGGCCATCTGCTCGGCCATGCGGCTGATGTTGGCGATACGGGTGCGGTGCTTGCAGGCCACCAGCAGCACGCCGCCGGCGCGGCCGGCCACCGCCAGTGCATCGGCCCCGCTGGCAAACGGCGGCAGGTCGTACAGCACCACGTCGTAGCGCGACTCGAGCTGGGTGTTCAGGTTGCGGAAGCCTTCGCGCGCCAGCAATTCCTGCGGGTTCGGCGGCAGCGTGCCGGCCGGCATCAGGGACAGGTCGACGAAAGCGGGAACGCGCTGGATCACGTCGAGGTCGGCGCGGCCGGCCAGCAGGTCGGACAGGCCCTGGCGCGGCTTGACGCCGAACATCTCCTGCTGGCGCGGGCTGCGCAGGTTGGCGTCCACCAGCAGGGTCTGCTCGCCCAGCTGGGAGAACACCACCGCCAGGTTGGCCGCGAACAGGCTGGAACCGTCTTCCGGGGTCACGCCGGCGATCGCCAGGGCGCGCCGGCCGCGGGCGAACCAGCGCAGCATCAGCTGGCTGCGGATCGCGCGCAGGGCCTCGACCTGGGGCGAGAACGGGTCGTAGGCGGCGACCAGCTTGGGCGACAGGTTGGCCTGCCCTTTCTGCAGGTAGGGATAGGAGAACTGGCGCGCCAGCACCTGCTGGATGTCTTCCTCGCTCACCAGTCCCAGGCGCACCGCGGCTTCGCCGAAGCGGATCCCGAGGTCCTTCTGCATGCGCAGGACACGCTCGGCACTCTCGGGGGTGAGCTTGCCGGAATCGAGCAGCAATGCGCCCATGCTCGAATCGGCCTGAGCCCCGTTGTGCAGTGCGCCCTCGTGGGGTGCACCGGTCGGCAATGCGGATAGCACGGATGAATTCATGGTCGTGTCCTATTCTTTTCTGGTTCGGATGCGCGAGCGCCGCGCGCCTCAGTTCAAGCGCAGCAGGCGGCGCGGGGTCATCAGCGCACGGATACCGCCGCTGCGCGGGCGCTTCATGCGCCATTCGATGGTGCCGAGCACCGGGATGCCCAGCATGTCCTTGACGTCGCCGGTCGACCGGACCGGGCGGTTGATCAGTTCCAGCAGCAGGGCCAGGCCGACGCCGAGGATGGTGCCCAGCAGGATCGAGACCAGGGTGTTGAGCAGCACGCGCGGACCGGCGGGTTCGGTCGGCGGCACCGCCGGGTTCAGGATCGAGATGTCGGACTGCTCGGCCTGGGCCTCGATGCGGGTCTGCGAGAAGCGGTTGCTGGCGGCGTCGAAGGCGCGCTGGGCGCTGTCGAGGTCTTTCAGCAGCACACCGAGTTCGTCGCGGGTGCGGTTCAGCTCGAGCACGCGGGTCTTCTGGGCGGCCAGTTCGGCGCGCAGCTCGGCCTCGCGCTGGCGGTAGACCTGGGCATTGGCGCCCACGCTCTTCGACACGCTGCCCAGGGCGGCATTCAGTTCGGCGCGCATCTTGCTCACCTCGGCCTGGGCCGACTGGTAGGCCGGGTGGTTGCGGCCGTAGCGCGATGCGGCTTCGGCCAACTTGGCTTCGCCGCTCGCCAGGCTCACGCGCAGGCTCTGCACCAGGGCGTTGTTGGCGACGTCGGGCGAGCCGACACCGGTGGCCATGCGTTCGCGCGAGCTGGCTTCCATGGCCTGGGTCTGGGCCGCGACCAGCTGGGCCGACAGGTCGCTCAGGCGCGACAGCTCGACGTCCACGCGGTTGTTGTCGAGGCTGACGATGCCCTTCTCCTGCTGGTATTTCGACAGGCGCGCCTGCGCGGCTTCCAGGTTGTCGCGCAGCTGCTTGGTCTGTTCGTTGAAGTAGGACGAGGCTTTCTTGGCCGGCTCGGTCTTGAGCTGGACGCTGATCTTCTGGTATTCGTCGGCGAAGGCATTCGCGACGGCGGCGGCGAAGGCCGGGTCGGCGCCCTTGAAGCTGATCTCGACCACGCTCGATTCGCGCGAGGGCATGATCTCGAGTTTCTTCAGCAGCAGGTCGGCCAGCCAGTCGCGCACCGAGCCCTTGCCTTCGCTCGCTTCGCGCCACTGCGCCTGCACGGCCGGGCTCGATGCGAGGCGCAGCGAGTCGACCACGCGCAGGGCCACGTTCTTGCTGGTGATGATGTCCATCTGGGTCGCCATATAGCCCGGCATCAGGTTGCCGGGCATGGTGAGCCCGCTCACCGGGTCCACGCCCTTGTAGTTCAACAGCACGGATGCGGTTGCCTTGTAGGTCTTCTGCTGGATCAGGCTCCAGCCCAGCGCGAGCAGGACGGTGACCAGCAGGGTTCCCAGGATGATCTTCTTCCTGGCAAGCAGGATCAGCAGGAATTGATGAACGTTCATGGCCTTACCTTTGCATCAGATGCCTTGACAGCGGGGTGGACAAAACGGCGGAGCTTTAAACGGTTGAAGCTTTTAAACAATGAATTACCAATAGCGCATCGGGGTGCCGAGAAACCGTAGCGAGCGGAAGCGCTGGCGCTCGAGAAGCGCAGCCGTACTTACGGTACGGCGAGCATCGCAGGGCGTCAGCGCGACGCGCAGTCGGTTTATCGGCATCCCCTCAGAACCAGGACTCGCGGACAACGATGACATCGTCAACCTGGACCGGATCATGTGCCTTGACATCAATCGTGACCGGGTTGCCGCTGGCATCCTTGCGGGTGACTTTCATGCCGTTATTGCTGCCACGCATGCTCAGGCCACCGCCGGCCGAGACGGCCTGCTGCACCGTCATGCCGCGCTCGAGGCGGAACGGCCCCGGGCGCTGGACTTCGCCGGTGACGTAGGCACGCGGGGCGCGCTCGACATAGATGATGTCGCCGCCGGCCACTTCGTAATCCTTGTTCAGCTCGCCCTTGCGGACCATGTCGACCACGTCGATGGTCTCGCGCGTGGTGTTGCCGTCGCGGGTGCGCACCAGATTGATGATGTCGCCGCCGTCGCCGTGGATGCCGCCGGCCATGGCCAGCAGGTCGAGCACCTTGCGGCGCCCCTCCACCGCGTAGCGGCCCGGGCGGTTCACATAGCCCAGCACCGACACCTGCTGGCTGGCCAGGGTGGTCACCAGCATGTTGACCTGGGCCTTCTTGAGGTAGCCGCCCTTCTCCAGCATGTCGCCGATCTTCTTCTCGGCCGCGGCCACCGACAGGCCGCCCACCGCAACTTGGCCCAGCAGCGGGAAGGTGATGTTGCCGCTTTCGCTGACGCGGGTTTCGAGCGAGAGGTCGGGGCTGCCGTAGACCGACAGCTTGACCACGTCGCCCGGTCCCAGCAGGACTTCGGCGGCAGCGGCGACACCCATGCTCAGGACGAGCGCGGTGGCCATCATCCACTTGACGAATCGTTTCATGATTGCTCCTTCTATTTGTTTTTGGGTCGATGAGTCGATGAGTTCGATTACTTCAGTCCGGCGACGCCGCGTTCGAGCGCCGACTTGTCGGTGGTGGGGCCGCTTTCCGGCGGCGGCGCCACCGAGGACTGGCCGGCCGGCGCCGTCGCCACCGCGGTCGCGGCCGG